>NZ_CP009920.1:2277500-2367500 GCF_000832985.1 Priestia megaterium NBRC 15308 = ATCC 14581 | reverse complement strand
GCCACCTACGTATTACCGCGGCTGCTGGCACGTAGTTAGCCGTGGCTTTCTGGTTAGGTACCGTCAAGGTACAAGCAGTTACTCTTGTACTTGTTCTTCCCTAACAACAGAGTTTTACGACCCGAAAGCCTTCATCACTCACGCGGCGTTGCTCCGTCAGACTTTCGTCCATTGCGGAAGATTCCCTACTGCTGCCTCCCGTAGGAGTCTGGGCCGTGTCTCAGTCCCAGTGTGGCCGATCACCCTCTCAGGTCGGCTATGCATCGTTGCCTTGGTGAGCCGTTACCTCACCAACTAGCTAATGCACCGCGGGCCCATCTGTAAGTGATAGCCGAAACCATCTTTCAATCATCTCCCATGAAGGAGAAGATCCTATCCGGTATTAGCTTCGGTTTCCCGAAGTTATCCCAGTCTTACAGGCAGGTTACCCACGTGTTACTCACCCGTCCGCCGCTAACGTCATAGAAGCAAGCTTCTAATCAGTTCGCTCGACTTGCATGTATTAGGCACGCCGCCAGCGTTCATCCTGAGCCAGGATCAAACTCTCCGAAGAAATGTTTGACTTGCTCAATTAAAAAATAAAATTTAACGTTGACGTTTGTCGCTTTGTTCAGTTTTCAAAGTTCAACCGTTGCTCTGAAGCAACTTTATTAGTATAACATTCTACCCTTTTGATGTCAACATCTTTTTTTAAGATGTTTCTCTCAACTGCGCTGTTCATCAGCGACATTTAATAATTTACCATATATAATATATAGAGTCAATCGTTTTTCTAAAAAACTTTATAAATAAAAAAATTAATGAAGTAAACCTTCAGTAAAATGATTGAATACTCTCTATTACAATAGCAATCTAGCCGCTATGCAGTTTTCTTATCTTACCATAAAAAAAAAGCCCAGTCATTAAACTGAGCTTTTTTATTTAAACTATTCTGCTAAGAATGCAAAATAGAGTATGAAGATGATACAGAGAGCATACATAATTGGATGAACTTCTTTTCCACGCTTGCTGCATAACATTGTAATAGGATAAAAGATAAAACCAACCGCAATACCTGTTGCAATACTGTATGTTAATGGCATCATAATTACCGTGAAAAATGCAGGAACTGCTACTTCGAACTCTTTCCAATTAATTTCCCCTAAATTTGACACCATCAGAGCTCCTACCGTAATTAAAGCGGGCGCAGTAACAGCTGGTGTCACGACCGCTAACAATGGAGAAAAGAACAGTGCAATTAAGAAAAACGCCGCCGTTACGATTGCAGTAAACCCTGAACGTCCGCCCGCTGCTACTCCAGCCGTAGACTCTACATAAGCTGTTGTTGATGAGGTACCAAGAACAGCACCAACTACAATCGCACTAGAATCTGCCAATAACGCTCTGCCCGCTCGCGGAAGCTTATTATCTTTCATAAGCCCAGCTTGACTCGCTACAGCAACCATCGTACCTGCTGTATCGAAGAAATCAACAAATAAGAAAGTTAAAATGACGACTAGCATCTTTACAGTAAAGATATCACCGATATTTTGAAAAGCTGCCCCAAACGTCGGGTCAAGACTAGGAACTGATGAAACAACTGCTTTAGGTGTATCAATTAAACCAAAAGCCATACCCGCTACAGCTGTTACAATCATACCGATAAATACAGCTGCATTTACTCGAAGCACCATTAATACAATAGTAATGACAATGCCAAAAACCGCAAGTAACGTTGTTGGGTTAGTTAAATCACCCAGTCCAACAAATGTGGCATCATCTTTGACGATGATTCCGGCACCTTTCATACCAATAAAACTAATAAATAAACCAATACCTGCTCCAACAGCCATTTTTAATTCAATAGGAATAGAATTAATAATTTTTTCTCGCAGGCTTGTTAATGTTAAAAGAATAAAAATAACACCTGATATCATAACACCCGTTAAAGCCGTCTGCCATGGAATTCCCATTGTCAGAACAACTGTATAAGCAAAAAATGCGTTTAATCCCATACCTGGAGCTAATGAAATTGGATACCTACCAAGGACTCCCATAACAATTGATCCCAAAGCTGCCGCTAAAGCAGTAGCTGTAAATACAGCCCCTTGGTCCATTCTCATACTGTCAGGCAGATCCTTTACATCACTTAGTGATAGCACAGATGGATTAACAAATAAAATGTAAGCCATAGATAGAAAAGTTGTAAGGCCCGCTATAAACTCTTTTCGATAGCTAGTACCCAGCTCTTCAAAACGAAAATACTTCTTCACGTTTTTTCCTCCCTTTATAGAAGCCGCATGCACTTGGCAAGCCATAAAAAATGCCTCTACACTAGGCGCGTAAAGGCATAAGATCGACTAAAAGAGAAATGTATGAGCCAAAAAAACAAAAAATTTTTACACATACATGTATTACTTTCTCGTAGTCAAGCCATTTACGGTAGCTCGGTAGAAACTTTTGGGCCTTATCCCCAAGATTATACGACATTAAAGCTATATCTCGCTGTTTTATGTTACTATCCTACCATTAACTTTTTAAAAAAGTCAACAAAAAACGAACATTCTTAGAAAAGAATGTTCGTTTGTTCGGTTTTCTTACATATTATTCCCATTCAATCGTTGCAGGTGGCTTACTTGTAATATCATACACTACGCGGTTAATATGCTTAACTTCGTTTACAATACGCGTTGAGATAACTTCAAGCACATCCCAAGGAATACGCGCCCAGTCAGAAGTCATACCATCAATCGATGTAACAGCACGAATACCGATTGTGTAATCATACGTACGAGCATCTCCCATTACGCCTACACTGCGGATGTCAGGAAGAACCGTAAAGTATTGCCAGATATCGCGCTCTAAGTCAGCTTTTGCAATCTCTTCACGTAAAATAGCATCCGACTCACGTACAATTTCTAACTTCTCTTCCGTAATTGCACCAAGTACACGAATACCTAGACCTGGTCCTGGGAAAGGTTGACGCCAAACGATGTTGTCAGGAATACCTAATTCAGAACCTAATGCACGTACTTCATCTTTGAATAGCGTGTTTAACGGTTCGATTAGTTTGAACTGCATATCTTCCGGTAATCCACCTACGTTGTGGTGAGATTTGATCGTTTGAGCTGTAGCTGTCCCACTCTCGATAATATCTGTGTATAGCGTACCTTGAGCTAGGAAATCAAACCCTTTTAATTTAGCAGCTTCGTCATCGAATACATAAATAAATTCATTACCGATGATTTTACGCTTTTGTTCAGGATCTGATACGCCGTTTAATTTTTCTAAGAAGCGATCTTTTGCATCGATTTTAATTACATTCATATTAAAGCCTTCGCTAAATGTTTCCATTACGCTTTCCGCTTCACCTTTACGTAATAAACCGTGATCTACGAACATACATGTTAACTGATCACCAATTGCTTTGTGAATTAACACAGCTACTACTGAAGAGTCTACTCCACCGCTAAGTGCGCAAAGTACTTTTCTATCTCCAACTGTTTCACGGATTTTATCCATTTCAACTTCAATGAAGTTCTCGATTGACCAGTTTGCTTCAGCATGACATACTTCAAACACGAAGTTCTTTAAGATATGGTTACCGTGCACTGAATGGCGAACTTCTGGATGGAACTGTACTCCGTACATATTCTTTTCTTTGTTACTCATTGCGGCAATTGGACAAGATGGGCTAGTTGCGTCCACTTCAAAACCAGCAGGTGTTTCTACAACTAAATCACCGTGACTCATCCAAACAACTTGTTCTTTTGGCAACTCATGGTACATTAATGAATCGTTTTGTACGTTAATCGCTGCTTTACCATATTCACGATGGCTAGCACCTTCTACCTTCCCGCCAAAATGATGAGTCATTAATTGCATTCCATAACAAATACCTAAAACAGGAATACCTAATTCAAAAATGTTTTCATCGCAGTGAAATGCGTTTTCACCGTACACACTGTTTGGGCCTCCAGAGAAAATAATTCCCTTTGGATTTAATGCTTTAATCTCTTCTGCTGTAATTGTGTGCGGATGCAATTCACTATATACTCCGAACTCGCGAATGCGACGCGTAATCAGTTGGTTATATTGACTACCAAAATCTAATACAACAATCATGCCTTCCATCTTGTTCACCTCTCCGAATGTGTAAATAATCACTTGTTATTATGCCCTAAAATATAAAAAAAACTAGACTTCTCCCTCAAAAAACAAAGGCAGAAGTCTAGTTGAGCACGACGTTTATCGTCAAATAGACTGTTCTGCCTTCATAGTCAGATCGTTTAAGGTGACCCGGTAGAGACTCTCGAACCATATTATCGAGGATATATGAAGGTATACGAAACATTTATAGTAAGTTCGAGAATATTCTATCAATCCGCGAAACAATGGTCAAGAACTCGTTTTTTTGATTAAATTTTCCCACAATTCAATCGACTCTTTCCATTCTTTTATGGAATCTGCATTTCGATACAAAACCCGCTCATATTTTTCCGTTAATTTTAGCATATTTACCGTATTTAATTTTTCATCTACTTCTCCTGCAAAGTCGCGCAGCGTCTGACTTTCTTGCCGCTTTAGTCCATTTGCAGCGAGTCTTTTAAGTAAAAAAGCATACGCTGATTCAAAGGTTTCCACACTCTCTTTCTTTTTATAAAAAGAGATATAAAAAGGTAAAAACCATTTAAATCGATTGAGATATATTACTATCAACATAACTACAATCAGTCCGCAGAAAAGCACTTTCCACTTCATAGACAACTTAGCATTTTGAAGAGAAGCTGTTTTTTCTTTCGCTCTTTCTTCTTGTGCCGGAAGCTCTTTTTCCTTAGGCTGCTCCTTCACTTGCGTTTCTTGTTTCTCTTCTTCCCTTTGACTATTTTCACTAGAGTTGTTAGGTTGGCTATCTACAAAATCATAAGGATTAGAAAAACTTTTTGTTGGTTCAAAAGGTACCCAACCCGCTCCTGGAAAATAGACTTCGACCCAAGAATGAGCATTATTTTGTGTGATTTCATAGGTTGTCCACTTACTACTTCCTGAAATGACGGTGGCATCACCTTCTGTATAGCCCTTTACCCACCGAGCAGGAATATCTAATGATCGAAGCAGTACAACCATAGAAGTAGAGAAGTTATCACAGTACCCTCTTTTTGTATCAAATAAAAATTGATCCACATAATCTTTATTTTTCGTAGGAATTGGAACATTTTCAGTATCATATACATATGGATTTGATCGGAAGTATTCTTCAACGGCTTTCGCTTTTTCATAACGATTGTTCTTATTTTTTGTTACCTCACGAGCTAAATCCTTTACTCGTTTCGGCAAGTTAGCAGGAAGTTGTGTATACCTTGCTATAAATTCGTTATTATTCTCTAAACTCTCTGCCTTTTTTTCCTCTGCTTGCTGAAGAAGTCCAATATCAAATACAGGATATTTATACGTCATCTCATACGATTGAACAGTAACAAGCTTGTCATTTTGATAAGGATATAATTTTTCATTTGTCGGTGTAACATCGGTTTGAATGCCATTTTTTAAGGTTAGCGACAGCAGTTGAGGAACATGCATAAGATGAACAGAAGGCTGCGAATAGGTAACTTCTGCTTTTCTTACTTGTCCTGCTACACTTGAGTCATATTGAGGGAGTAAGTTTTCATTTCCTTTAAAGGGTAATTTTTCTTCCTCTTTAGACAGCTCCCACCCCTTACCTGTATAAACATCCTTCGTTTCAATACGCCAATAGTGCTCATCCTCTACTTTGGCTGTAAACACAACCGTATCATCATTGACAAACGATCCCCCCAATTTAGAATCGTCCATATCATAGCCAATTCGTTGACCGCTTGCAGATTCTCCCTGTCCTTGATTTGTTGTATGCGCTGTGATAAAAGGTACGGGATCTGGCCACTGCGGCCCTGGTTTAGGAGCGAGATAAGCCAGCACAATGACGATAGCTAAAAAGCTGCCTAGAAAAAGAAACGATCGTTTTCTATTTTCTAAACGCTCAGTGCCCGCAGCTTTTATGCGTTCAGGATTTATGCGAAGCATGGCTACTAATAAAAATCCGATAATCGTCACACGAATAATAGCAGCTCTCGCATCGTAAGTAGAAAAGGTATCCAACACGGTAATATACAAAATGGTTAAGAAGAAAAAGAAGAAAATTCTTTTTTGATAAAAGATCCAATATCGAATTAAATAAGCCATAATCCAAAGCAGCACAAAAAATAAAGTGCTCCTCATTTCAAATGATAAATTCGCTATATCCCACTCCATGATACTTTGTGCATCTGACTGAAGAATCTCCAAAAGTCTCGGAAGCCAGTCTGAAGAAAAGAAAGCTCCTTGGAAATAGAGATTGTGAAGCGAAAACAAAATAAACAATATACTCCCTAACGTCATCACAATAAACGGCAATCGAAACGTTAAACACAAAAAACAGTAAGCAACAAACAAGATAAAGTACTGAATTTGATTGGTATCCGTCACTTCATTTAAAGGAAGAAGCCATTCCACTAATAAAAAGAATGCTCCCGCGTACAATAAGATGTTTTTTACATACAAAGCTGATTTATTCACTTATTTCCGCCCTCACTTCCTTTAGATGATAGAGGAAGAGGAATATTAACGACTTCAATCGTTAAAGCAGAAGATTGTATTCCATTAACAATAACCGTCTCTTCGTCACTAAGCCCTGCTCCTTCATCTTTAACGACAATTATTGATGCCTTAGCATGCAGACTCAGCTTAGATTGAACCTGCCCAATGAGAGTTCCTGTAACTTGACTGACAATGACCATAAAAGAATGCTGCTTTTGAATGGCAATACCCTTAAATTCTGTTTCGAATACTCGGTTGTTAATAGGCTGTGCACGCGCTAAGTGATACAACAGGTTATCAGTCTCACTTTGTTCAGAGGCTTTTGGTGAAAAAAGTGCATCTCCAGCTAAAAGAAAATCGATTTTTTTACGCTTGGTTTCTTCATGAATGAGCATGGATGCCAGAAAGCTCATTCGTTCTTCAAAGTATAGAGAGCTGATAACATCTGCAATGATAATCATACTCCGTTCATGATAATGACCGAACTCTTTAGAAATCAACGTAGCTTTACGAGCCGTCGCCTTCCAATCGATAGATCCTAATCGGTCACCCGGCTGGTATTCTCTAATGCCTGTCACTAACGTAGTAGATTGATTTCCAGCGGAAACTTCATTTTTCCCTTCTTCTATTCCTGCTAAAAGAAACGGGATATCTATCTCATGGATTTGAGGATACACGATAAACCGCTGCTGCAGCGGATAATAGGCCTTCTTTTTTACAATTCCTAATAAATCACTCAATTCAATCGAAAGCGTAAAAAATTCATATTCTCCTCTTTCTACAAACGATCTTTCATACGGAATAATAGCGTTTCGTTGAAAAAGCGGATAAATTGTTCTTTCTTCTTGATCTAAAAGGTTACTCTCCTCTTTCACTGCTGCCATATAAACAGGAAAACCCGAGGAGCGTGTAATGTGAATGTCATACGAAAGATGATCTCCAGCGAATCGAGGCTGTAGCTTCACATCACGAGTAACATTCCACTTCTTTAACGGATAAAGCAAAACTGCTGCCGCATATAATCCAAAAGGTAAGAAGCTATAAAATAAAAACCAGCTGACAAAGCCCCCTTGAAACATCGCGTACGAAAACGTAGCAGCAAAGATGCAGAATAAAACGAACCAGTCTCTACATTTATTCCATATGACTTTTATATACTGTTTCATAAAGTACCTCTTACCTTTTAACAGGTACTTTCGTATCAGCCATAATTTGCTTCATCACATCACCCGCTGTTAAGCCGCTGTACTGGGTATCAGGTCTTAGCGTTAATCGATGTGCACACACATACGAAGCAAGCTCTTGAACATCATCAGGAAGACAGTAATCTCTTCCCTTCACTAAAGCATATGCTTGAACGGCCTTCATAAATGAAACCGTCCCACGAGGACTAATACCTAACGAAACATGTGGATGAGAGCGCGTTTTGCGAATGATTTCAATGATATAGTGCTTGATCGCATCATCTACATAAATACTGCTTACAGCTTTTTGAGCCTGTACTAATTCTGGAATGCTCATGACGGGTTTGACATCTTCAAGATTGATCTGGGTGGATACGCCATTTAAAATTTGAAGCTCCTCTTCTTGCGTAGGATATCCCATGCTTAATTTGAATAAAAAACGATCCAGCTGCGCTTCCGGCAAATGATAGGTCCCATCAAAATCAACAGGATTTTGAGTAGCCATCACAAAAAAAGGCGCTGGAATTTCCCGGGTGATACCATCGGTTGTTACATGATGCTCAGCCATTGCTTCTAAAAGCGCCGATTGTGTTTTAGGAGAAGTCCTGTTAATCTCATCAGCGAGTACAATATGGCTCATGATAGGACCTGGACGAAAATGAAATTCCATGTCTTTCGGACTGTAGATAGAAACGCCTGTTACGTCGGATGGCAGCAAATCAGGCGTGAATTGAATTCGTTTAAATTCTGCATCAATTGATTTGGCCAGTGCCTTCACGAGCATCGTTTTCCCCACACCCGGCACATCTTCAAGCAAAATATGCCCCTCTGCAAGCAAAGCAACCAAACTCAACGTAGATACCTGACGCTTTCCAATCACAATGTGATCGATGTTTTCTAATACTTGGTTTAATTTATTATTAATATGATCCAGCTGAATCAATAAAGCTCCCCCTTAAAACTCAGTTAAGCCTTGAGTTTAGTATGTTTTTCAATAAACATAGTACTATCTTAACAAATTTTAAAAAAATCTGAAAATATTAATGCACGCAAAAAAAGGTCGTCAAACACACTTCTTGACAGACCTTTTATATTGCTTCGATCTAAATAACAGATTTGACCTCATAATTCTGTCTAATTCATGTATGTACCACCATTAACATTAATTGTTTCACCAGTGATAAAGTCAGACATTGATGAAGCCAAAAATAACACTACATCGGCAACATTTTGTGGAGTACCTAATTTCTTAAGAGGGACATTTGAAATTACATTTTGGTGATACTCCTCAGTCCACTGTTTAATCATGTCTGTTTCGATAGGCCCAGGTGAAACTCCATTAACATAGATGTTATGTCCTGACATCTCCAAGGCGAGGTGTCTCGTCAAGTAATCAACTCCTGCCTTAGAGGCTCCATAGGAAGGGGCAGCATTTTTATGACCTGATTTAGCAGTAGAGGAACTGACGTTTACAATTTTCCCATAATTTCTCTCAATCATATAAGGCAAAACAGCTTTGCTAAAATATAAATTCCCATTCAAATTGACATCCAGAACTTTTTGCCAATCATCCAATTTCAGATCTAACGTGGAACTGCGCATATTTATGCCAGCATTATTAACTAAAATATCAATTTTATTAAAAAGACTCATCGTCTTCTCAGCTGCCAATGTCGCTGTTTCTGGATTTGTTACATCCCCTAAATGAACAGCACACTGCCTTCCCATGGATTGAACTTCGTTAGCCACCTCGGTCAATAACTTGGTGTTTGTCCCAATGATGACGAGGGAGGCACCGTTTTTCGCTAACGTTAAAGCAATACTCTTTCCAATGCCTCTACTAGAACCTGATACAATTGCGACTTTCCCTTCCAATAACATCAGCACACCCCCATCCAGTTAATTAATATTAAACGCGCACCCTCTCAGAAAGATCTCCTTTCATGAATTTCTGAAAGATATCTTTTGACTTCACTTCACTCAGTGAACTCCAAGCTCATGCCGAAGTTTCCATTCATCATATTCTTGTTTCCTCAGCTCTCTGACCAGGCACCAAAACCGTTCTCATGATTAACGCAGGATTATATATTTTTTCTTTACAATCTGTTTTTCAAGAACTGATATGCCACTTGATCAGCTTCATCTCCCATCGTTGGACCATGATTTGCCTGGGAAAACGAAAAATACATCGCATCCGCATTAGAAGATACTAGAGCTTTATAAAGACTTTCGCTTTGGTCAATAGGAACGAGAGGATCTTTCCCACCGTGCAAAATCATCATCGGTGGACAATTGGCACTTACATAACTAATAGGACTACACCTTTTCGCCAACTCTATATATTTCCAATCTAAATCTTCCGTATCCCCACTCTCTAGCAATTGATTCAGGTCTATTAACGATTTGCCAGGTTCAGTATATCCAAGAATTTCGGTTATCACATTATCCATGGATTTGCCTGCATTATCGACTTCTGTGCCAGACAAATTCTTTATTGCTTCATTTGCGTCGTTTCTGAGGAGTGCTACTAGGTCGGCTGGAGCATAAAAAATGGTTGCTGCCCTTACTGCACTCGTATATTCTTGGTTACCACCGACATCGCCTTCCATTTCACTGCAATTTGCGCTCATTGCGACCATTGCGGCTAGGTGTCCACCGGCAGAGTTCCCCAATACTCCAATCCGTTCAGGATCGATATGGTATAACTTTGAATTCGCCTTTAAAAATCGTACAACTCCCTTGCAGTCATGGATACACGCTGGAAAAACAGACTGACTAGCCAAACGATAAGCTGGAGATACAACAGTAAATCCTTGCTCGACCAACCTTATAAGTTCCCGAAAATATACTGCTTTTTGAGTGACCTGCTTATATTCCCCATACATCCATCCCCCTCCGAAATAGTAAATAATACATGGACCCGGCGTTTTTTGATTAAGATCTTGATAGATATCCATTTTCAGAGTGTATGGGTCCCCATTATCCAAGGTTACCTCCGCAAAGGGAACATCTTCGTATCTTGGCGAACGACCTGGTGGACATAACGGTTTTACTTTAGGTAACTGTTTTTCCATACAACTTTCCTCCCCATATTTTATAAGAAACTTTCAATTACTAGCGGTAATAATTTAAAAAAGGCTCCCTACTCAATGTAACCCTACTATTTTCAAAAGCCACACAACTGCAAGAGTTGCAATTGTCCTAATAATACAAGACCTTTTCCACCGTTTAGGTAAAATTATTGCTTAGCATCATGATTTGCAAACAAAGCCGATGGATTACTCCATCGGCTTTGTTTTAAGGTTCTATTGACGCTACTGCTCTCTAGGAATGACAAAGGAAGGAGAACCATCTCTAATATATTTTTAAGTTCTGCAGCCTGTCTCCATTTATCCAACTTGTTTCTCCTTTTACTTTATTAGCTTACAGGGAACATAACGATAGCACCTACACATAGAGCAAAGATACGAATTAGGTACATAGGTACTGAGAACAACCAAAACTGTGGAAGTTTATATCTACCCATACCTAAAATCATAGCTGGCATACCATCGATTGGCATGAATCCGCCGTTCCATCCAGATACTACAACTGCAATTGCGGCAGCAGCAGGATTCAGTCCCAAACTAATGCTGGTTGCAATAGCGATCGGGGCAAAGATGTATACAGAACCCATATTTGAACCAGTAAAAGTAGCACAAGTACTAGTTAGAATGGCGAAGATAAAGATAAGCAGGAATGGATTGATGTTGGTACCCAATGCATTCGCCACAGTATCTCCAATCATAGCTGTAAATCCAGAGTTGGCTAAAGCGTCAGCAACGCCGATAACACCAGCCATCATAATAATTACAGGTGCAACCATATTATCTCGAACTTCCCTAAAGTCAAGCACATTGATGATTAGTAAAAATGCTCCCATAAGACCAGGGATGACAAAGGCAGCATTGCCTAATACATTCATAAGCATCATTCCAACAACACTGACCATAAATGCAACGATAGTGCTGTATTCTTTCCATGCAGGCATAGTCCCCATCTCAGTCGTAGCTGCCACCTCATCAAATCCAGAAGCTTCTGCTTCCGTTATTGGATGATCCGGTAGGAGGCGATACGCAATCAAGGCCCATGCCAAGAAACCAAGAGCCAAGATGAAATTCACTACAGCAAATTTTGACATAGACAGTCCACCGGTATAACCTGCCGTTTCGAGTACGCTAACAGTAACCCCATAGAAGAGTGCTACATTAAAAGGAACTAAAGGGTGATTAGTAGCAAAACCCAAAGGCATCATCAGCTTGGACGTTGGCATTTTTTTATTGTAAGGAATAGTAGATATCAAAGATAAGATCAGTACATAGTAACCAGTGGCACCGGCACCAGGAAAACTGGCACCAAGCATAATGACCACAATCAAAAGAACATAACTCTTATAACCGCCCCTATTTACCAAAGCGAGCATTGAGGACTGAACCCTACCAATTAGGCTAGTCTTCATGAGGCCCGCCATAACAACCATAAAGCCAGCGACCATAATAACGCTTGGGTTCACAAAACCTGCGAAAGCCTCTTGAACAGTGGACAGACCACAGACTACTAACAAAAGACAGGCCAGGATTGGTGGTGCGCCAAAGGCAAATTTATCTGACATAATCATTACAATCATCAGAACCAGAATACCTAGTGCAAGAATCATTTCCATTGTCATTTTTTATATCTCCTCTCTCTTAGGGGGATGACATTTTACTATCATATATAGCCCGTATTTATGAATGAGACGGTTAAAAAGAATAATGTAATGCCTTACTACCTAACCGATTTCTCCAGATGTAGGATTGTAAACACTCTCATTTTCGCGTTTGTCACCATATATATCTGCTACTGAAAAACTAGTATATTTCACACATAGTCTATTCTTATACGCATATACTAAATGTAAAAGTCCTTCCGTATCTTGATAAATTGTAGGATATTCAAATTGTGAATTATTCGTTTTGTTCTCTGCTCCAATGAAACCTTCTGCGTGTTCAATAATTCGACCAAGTGGCCAAGTATTTCCGCCATCTTCAGACACTGAAACTACAACTGGGTTTCTTAATCCAGGCCATGCTACCTTACCAACTTCAGGATTATTGGTAGCGTTTGCATTATAAGCGATGGCAATTGCATCGTTATGAAGTTTGATTGCACTGATACTTGCATTATTATTTGGTAGAGTTGTTTGCTGAGGCACTGTCCAAGAATCTCCGTTATCCTTTGACTCGCTTCTATAAATATAATCTGCAAACCTACTTCTCATAAATGCCACTAAATGATCATCTTCTAATTCGATAACATTGGCATGTACTCTTCCGTTACTTTCAGGCATGCGTACTTCTTTCCATGTTTGTCCTTCATCATCTGATAGTTGAAATACTGTAGGATCGTTTGTAAGACCTAACTCGGAATCTTCACATACCCACGTGCTAAAAATCCATCTACCATTTCTTAATACTTGAATCGATTGTCGTACAAATGTACCAGGCTGGCTAAATAATACTTCTGGTTCAGTCCAGCTTTCGCCATTGTCGTAAGTTTTCTGATATTTAATAATGGACGTAAACTGCATATTATCTTTATCTGGTTGTCGACCTTCTTGGGAAGTATAGATTAACCACACCGATTGATCAGGTGCGTGAAAAAATGATGGGTTTTGCTCGCTACGTGTGTCATCCTGCGAGACAATTTCCGGCTCATTCCACTCTTGAGATTCATGATTAAATTTTGATAATACAATTGAAATATCAGGGCTTCCCTCAAATGAGCCTGCAAACCATGCACATAATAAATCTCCATTGTCTAACTTAGTAATAGTTGGGGCATGTGCGGTTGGGAAAGGACCGGATGGAATTAAAGAAAAATCAATATTTGTATAAACATCATGATATAATTTACCGTTTGGAATGGACTCATTAATCACTATCTTGTTATTACTCATTCTAATCACTCTCATCACCTTATCTTTCTATTGAAATTTTTATCTTAATTACCGCTTCATGCTCAGCGTTAGGCAGACACACATAGGCCCTACCTTTATTAATTTTCCTGTTCCTTGCAGACCGCCGTGTAATGGAACTACATTTCCCCAAAATTATATTCAACAGCAACTACTCATTTATTACTTAATGCCAGGCTACAAAACCGTCTAAAACAATTTGAATTGCTCTTCATCTATATAAGTGGTCATTCCTTCTTAAAAGAAATAACCACCATCAAAGTTAAGCTCGTATTATCATCTATTTCAACTTCGTTTACTTTCTCTAAATCATTAGGGATTGTTAGCTTTAATTATTTATATTGATTGAAATGATTAAATTAACTATTACACCAGTCCCTTCGCTTCTAAATCAACATTATTTGCTAGCTGTACCCCATAATCAATTGCATTTTCAAGACTAATTTCACTCGCAGTCATACTACCTGCTTGATCAAATGCTGTTCCATGATCAACTGAGGTTCGGATAATTGGTAATCCCAATGTAATATTAACTCCAGAAACTTCTTTCCATTTATTTTGTTCCCTATCAAATACAAACCCTAATAGTTTTAATGGAATATGTCCTTGATCATGGTACATGACCACAACAATATCATACATTCCACCACGAGCTTTTGAGAATACTGTATCTGCTGGTAAAGGTCCAATGGCATTAATCCCTTGATTTTTAGCTACTTCAATAGCAGGGATAATCTCATCAATTTCTTCTGTACCAAATAATCCATTTTCTCCACAGTGTGGATTTAAACCCGCTACAGCAATCCGCGGATTTTCGATGCCCAATTTTACACAGGCTTGATGAGCAATTTTTATGACATCTAGTACTCTCTCTTTTTTAACTAAATCACAAGCTTCCCTTAAAGAAACATGTGTTGAAACGTGAACCACTCTTAAATCACCATCAGCTAACATCATAGAAAATTTATTAGTATTTGTAAGTTCTCCGTAAATTTCAGTATGACCAGCAAAGTGGTGTCCCGCTAAGTTTAACGCTTCTTTATTTAATGGATTCGTAACGGTCGCATCTACTTTCCCCTTAAGCGCTAAGTCTATGACTTTTTCCACATAGAGATATGCCGCATTTCCAGCTTCTTTAGATACTTCCCCAATTTTTAACTTATCTGCATCTACAGAGGCTAGGTCAATAACATCCATTGTTCCCCATTCATACAATCCATCTTCTGGTGTAGTAATAGCATTTACCTTCATATTAAACTCTGGGTATTTCTCTAAATAACTCTCTACAATACTTTTGTCTCCAACGAGTAAGGGGTTACATTTTTCATATAAGCTTTTCTTTTGAAAAGCTTTGATTGAGATCTCAGGCCCAATACCTGCGGGATCCCCCATTGTGATTCCAATAATTTTTTTCATGATGCCCCTCCTAACTATTTCATTCCTGCTTCAATATTTTCATTTAATACAGATTTTAATGCTGCAATTCCTTCAGCGGACACTTGATTGAATGGTGCACGGCATTTCCCAACCGGATAACCGAGTAGTTCAACAGCCATTTTTACCACAGTATTTGGATTTGCAAATTTAAAACAATCTCTAAAACTTCTGATAGAATCTTGATAGTTACGGGATTCTTCAATGTTACCCTTTACAAATTGTTCGTATATTTGCGCCATAGTAAACGGATATACATTCGAACATCCCGCAATACCACCTGTTCCCCCAGCAAGTAACGTCCATAATATTAATGAATCATTCCCTGATAGCACAGAGAAATCTTCTCTATTTCTTGTTCTTTCGATATATTGAAGAATATTATCAAAGTTTCCGCTACTATCTTTGACTCCTACGATATTGTCAATATGACTTAGTTTTTCAACAGTCGCAGGTTGAATCATATTGCCTGTTCGAGCTGGAATATTGTATAAAACAATAGGCATATCAACCGCTTCAGCAACTGTTTTAAAATGCGTATAAATCTCTTCTTGGGTTGCTGCTGCAAAATACGGTGTAATGATTGATAGATAGTCTACCCCAACACGCTTTGCTTCTAAAGATAAGCGAATGGTATCTTGTGTTCCAACTAACCCTGTTGATGCATAGACTGGAACCCTGTCCGCTACTATATCAACTACTGTTTCCATAACATGCACTTTTTCTTCTTCGCTTAAAATATAGCCTTCTCCATTAGTACCGAACGTAAAAATACCGTGAACACCATTCTCAATAACTCTATTTACTTGATTTACGAGTTCTTCATAGTTCACTTCTTCATTGTCAAACATAGGTGTAACAATTGGTGTGATAATTCCTTTTAATTTGTTTTGCAAACTAATCACTCCTACATAATTTCTAGATAAATTTTACGAGCATCGTCTGGTGTTACTTCTCTCATATTATTGACAAGTAGTCTTTGAACTTCCATTCCAGCCTCTACTAATGCTTCTAGATCTTCCTTAGGTACATTAAAAGCTTTTAAACTAGTTGGAATTTCAAGTGTTTCCACTATGTTTTCTAATAAATCGATGATATATTTTGATTTTTCATTTACAGTTAGTTCTTCATTTGTTTCTTTTACAACTCGATCATATGCTTTAGCCAAAAGTTCTTTAATAACGGGCTCATTAAATTTCATAACTGGTGTTAGTAGAATGGCATTAGAAACACCATGAGCAATGTGATATTTTCCACCTAAAGGATAAGACAATGCATGAACCGCAGTAGTTCCTGAGGAAGTAATCGCTACCCCAGCATAGAAAGAACCTAATAACATCTTACGCTTAGCTTCAAGCGCATCTGGATTTGTGCAAGCTTCAATAATGTTATTTAAGATTAAATCTAGTGCCTCTAGTGCAAACGTATCACTGATTGGATTTGCTTTTTTTGAAGTAAAACATTCGATAGCATGAGCTAGAGCATCAATACCTGTTGCTGCAGCAATAGATTTCGGCAAATTTTTAATCATGTTGCTTTCTAAAATCACATGGTCAGCAATCAATTCACCATTTACAATCCCAACTTTTAAGTTTTTTTCAGGTACTCCTACAATGCTATTAGGAGTTGCTTCAGAGCCTGTACCGGCTGTGGTGGGAATCATTAATGATGATACTTGTTTTTTAGCTAATAACGGGTTCTCGAGTAAATCTTTTACCGTATAATCATCAGTGGATAACACTGATGCTAATTTGGCAATGTCCATAACACTTCCACCACCGACCCCAATGATAAAATCAGAGTTCAATGCTTTAAATTGGTCAATAACCTTTTGAGCTTCCGTGTAAGATGGCTCTGTTGGAATATCAGATAAGATTTCGTACTCGATATTATTTTTTTCTATAATACTGATAACTTCGTCTAGCAATCCAAGCTTGAATATTTCGTTACCTGTAAATATCGTGATTTTTTTTACACCATCTTTAATAATTGTATCTAGGTTTTGCATGGCATCTGGACCTGCAAATACATTGGTTGGCATTTTTAAATTATATTGATTTAACATAATATGCATCTCCTTTGTTACGAATCAATTCATTTAATTTAATAAATAGATCTTCATTACCCAATCCGCCAGACTTTGTAATGATATAATGTTTTTTATCTTCAAAATCGATACTTCCAAGAACAATTCCTGGGAATAATTCTTTCAGAGGTTTAATTTCGTTAATCCCTAATACTCTCATTGATTGATATAAAGTATCTCCTCCGGTAAATAATAAAGTTCTATTAATGTCACTTAACATAAGATTCTTTACTAAGTATCCGAGAGACTGCCCAATTCTAAACCTTAGTTCAGTTCTTTCTTCGGGTACTCCATTCACTTTATCTGCCAATATATTCCCATATGTTTCAAACATTAAAGGTTGGTCCATTTTTAAATATTGATTCATATCTTCTTGCCCTTTTACTGTATCCCAATATTGTTTATCACAAAGTTGCTCCATCGTTAACGAGATTCTATCAAACCCGTTATTTTCGGCAAATGCAATTTGTTTTTTTGTTACTGGGTTCACGCTTCCACATACTATTAATAACGGGAAGTTAATATCATTTTGAGTTATAGTTCTTTTATTATAGATGATATTTGCTAATGCTTTACCAAACCCTGCACACCCCGCCGTTATGTTTAATGCATCGTTCATTAATAGCTCATGCCCTTGAGATAGCATCTCCTCATCGGAGTGACTTTCCATTAACAAAATTCTTTCTTCTTTTGGTGGAATTTTATATTTTTTTGTAATAGACGTTTTTAAATCTGCTTCTTTAAGTAGAAGAGATGGGATATGACTTTCCGTGACCGGTTCGTATGGATCTTGTCCAAAAACACTTTTACTTACTGGTATTGAATCTATATATAAGATTCCTTCGAAACTAAAGCGGTTTTGTTCTGGGTACGCCGGAATAAAAGGAATGGTTACATCTTCGAAGACATCACTCAAGGCTCTTAACTCAGAAGCAACATTTCCTCTTAATGCTGAATCAACTTTTTTAAATATATATTGAATATTTTCATCTTTGGCTTTTATGGCTATCTTCTTAATCACTTCGTATGCTTCACATTTATTCAAATATCTTGTTTCAGTATTAAAAACCAGTACCTCTATTTGATCTGTAGTTTCCCAAAATTCAAACTCTAAATCAGAAGTCACTAAAGTATGAACACCGTAATTAGAGAACTGAACACCCGTATCAAGTGCTCCCGTAAAATCATCAGCCATTATTAGTACCCTTACCATTTGTTCACCACCTTAGTGCTTGATAATTAAATTATAAGGTGATACTGCGCATAAAAAAATCTGATAATTATTATTATTGTTACATTTTGAAACTATAGCAAAGAAAACGCTATCATTTTTCAGGAATTAGTGATAAATTGTTTAAAAATGAAACATTCGGGGGGGGATAACTTTGCAACACATAACAAAAATCCTTGGTATCGCACCTTATGAAGAGTTAAGACACTCAATGGAAAATGTAGGATCCATATTTTCTAATATTTCACTAAATACGTATACTGGTGATTTACATGAAGGAAAAAACCTGGCCTTGGAGATGATTCATAACGATTATGATATTGTTATATCAAGGGGAGGTACTGCTGACTTAATCAGGAAGAATATCTCTATACCCGTTATAGATGTTTCGATATCCGTATATGACATTTTAGGAGCGATCAAACTAGCAAAGAACTATACCTCTAAATTTGCTATTGTAGGTTATTCGAGTATTACTGAAACAGCTCATTTAATTTGTGACATATTAGACTATTCTGTGGAAATATACACCATTGATGATTCTAGTGATCATTTAGGTCTACTAAAGTCATTGGAGAAAAAAGGGATTGAATTAGTGCTTTGTGATGCAATAACGAACAAACTCGCACTAGAAATTTCTTTAAATACGATTCTTATTACATCAGGAAGTGAAAGTATTAAACGTACTTATGAACAAGCAATAGAGTTAAATATGCACCTTCAAAAATTAAAATTACAAAATAACTTACTTACAGAAGCCATTGAAAAATTTAAAACTGACTGTTTAATTTTATCCAGTCAGTTTGAGTTGATTTATTCAAGTTTAGATTCCGAAACGAATGCCTCAATCTATAATTATTTGCTTAATAAAAAAGAGACGACCTCATTTACTCAATCACATACTTTTTATCATTCAGTAAACAACACTGTATATAACTTAAAAGTAAATCGTTCAAAAGAGAAAAATGATGTTTTTTATATTGTTATTGTGCAAAAATCTGTAACACCTATCATGAATTCTAAATTTGGTGTTACATATGAAGATAAGTCAGAAGTAGAAAAAAAATTAAATAATAATTTATATAAAAATCCGATTATCACAGATGATATTAACAATAAAATTAAACAAATGAATTCAAATAATTCGCCGATTATATTATTAGGAGAAAGAGGTACGGGGAAAGATATCGTATCTCAATGTGTATTCACCAGTCAGAAAAATAACAATCATACATTAGTAGCTATTAATTCGCACTTACTAAATGATGCCATGTGGAAACACCTTTTAAATACAAATAACGGTCCTTTTCTTGAATATGGTAATACAATCCAGTTTAATCGTTTTGATAAAATTTCACATGAAAACTTTGAAAAGTTACTCACTATTATTGAATATACTAACTTACACGTAAATAACCGACTCATCTTTATTTGCGAAAAAACATCGGAAGGTCGCACATCAGAATTTTATAAAGAATTAATGAGCCGAATGAATTCGATAAGTTTTCTTCTACCTCCACTAAGAGAAAGAAGAAATGAACTATCGGCTATATTAACGATGTTTTTAAATAAGGTAAATATTGAAAACAATACGGATATTGTAGGTTACGAGCCTAGTGCCCTGACTGCTCTCTCACAATATAATTGGCCCGGTAATTTCAAACAGTTAAAGCAAGTTCTAACCGAACTAGTTTACTTAGCTAAATCCCTATATATAACTAGTAATACTGTCAACAGTATTTTGGGCAAACAACAAATGGTCGAAAATATGTCTAATTCAGAAGATGGAATGAACATTTTATTTAACAATAGCAAAACATTACATGAATTTAATTTGGATATAATCCAGCTAGTACTTGATTATCATAACGGCAACCAAACGTTAGCAGCTGAGCAGCTGGGCATCAGTCGAACGACGTTATGGAGATATTTAAATAAATAAAAATGCTTTTCTTAGCTAAAAAACCCGGAAAGTGATTTTTTCCCCAGTCTTTCAGCTTATGTGCTTACGATAAAATGATCGTCTTTAACCAAGCTTTTCAATATACAAATCCATTTATCTCCTCCCATCTAATACCGTGTCCTATTCGTAATTAGTTGTTGTACGTGCCGCTGAGACAAGATGCCTTGCCCTTTTAATTATGACTTATCAGATGGAATAAAAAGAGGCTTCTCAAAAGTTTGAACAACTAATGAGAAGCCTCTTATATTTATACTGATTTTGCTATTTTGTTAGCAACTCTCTCTCAAGTCCCTGGATGTCAAGGGATTGAGCGGCTATTACATCATGCCGCCCATTCCACCCATGCCGCCCATGTCAGGCATTGCAGGTGCTCCGCCTTCTTCTGGCTTGTCAGCAACAACTGCTTCAGTTGTTAAGAACATAGCCGCTACAGAAGAAGCATTTTGAAGAGCTGAACGCGTTACTTTTGTTGGGTCAACGATACCAGTGTCTAGCATGTTTACCCACTCGCCAGTTGCAGCATTGAATCCAGTTCCAACTGCTTCGCCTTTTAGACGCTCAACGATTACTGATCCTTCTAAACCAGCATTGTGAGCGATTTGACGTACAGGCTCTTCGATCGCACGTAATACAATGTTGATACCTGTAGCAGTGTCACCGTCAGCTTCGATGCTTGCTACTTTATTATAGATATTTACTAATGCAGTACCACCACCAGCTACGATACCTTCTTCAACCGCAGCACGCGTAGAGTTTAATGCATCTTCAATACGTAATTTACGTTCTTTTAACTCAGTTTCAGTTGCCGCACCCACTTTAATTACAGCTACGCCACCAGCAAGTTTTGCTAAGCGCTCTTGTAATTTTTCACGGTCAAACTCTGAAGTTGTTTCTTCAAGCTGAGCTTTGATTTGGTTTACGCGTGCTAGGATGTCTTCTGCGTTTCCTGCACCGTTTACAACCGTTGTATTTTCTTTTGTTACAACAATTTTAGAAGCGCGACCTAATTGATCAATGCTTGCTGTTTTTAGGTCGAGACCAAGCTCTTCAGTGATTACTTCTCCGCCTGTTAAGATCGCAACGTCTTGTAGCATTGCTTTACGACGATCACCGAAACCAGGAGCTTTAACAGCTACAGCTGTGAATGTACCACGAAGTTTGTTCACAACTAATGTTGCTAAAGCTTCGCCTTCTACGTCTTCAGCGATGATTAATAGGGGCTTGCCTTGTTGAACAACTTGCTCTAATACCGGTAAGATTTCTTGAATGTTACCGATTTTTTTGTCTGTGATTAAGATGTATGGATCATCTAATACAGCTTCCATTTTATCTGAATCAGTTACCATGTAAGGAGATGCATATCCACGGTCAAACTGCATACCTTCTACCACTTCTAATTCAGTTGTGAAACCTTTTGATTCTTCAAGTGTGATAACGCCGTCGTTACCAACGCGCTCCATTGCTTCAGCAATTAATTGACCTACTTCTTCGTCAGCTGCTGAGATAGCCGCTACTTGAGCAATTGAATCTTTACCTTGAATTGGTTTAGAGATTGCTTTTAGTTCTTCAACCGCTACAGCTACTGCTTTTTCCATACCTTTACGGATACCCATTGGGTTAGCACCAGCCGTTACGTTTTTAAGACCTTCTCTGATCATTGCTTGCGCTAAAACTGTTGCAGTAGTTGTACCGTCACCAGCGACGTCGTTTGTTTTGCTAGCAACTTCGGCTACTAATTTAGCACCCATATTTTCAAATGCGTCTTCTAATTCGATTTCTTTTGCAATTGTTACACCGTCATTTGTAATAAGCGGTGAACCGAATTTCTTTTCTAATACAACGTTACGACCTTTTGGTCCAAGCGTTACTTTTACAGCATTTGCCAATGTGTCTACACCACGTAGCATTGCGCGACGTGCTTCTTCGCTAAATTTAATGTCTTTTGCCATGTTCTTTGACCTCCTCAAGATTTTCTTAATAATCTATTTTTTACGTATGATAAGTTTGTGGTTAAAATTAGCCGATTACAGCTAAAATATCGCTTTCGCGTAAAATTAAGTATTCAGTACCTTCGTATTTCACTTCAGTACCCGCATATTTTGAGAAGATGATACGATCGCCCGCAGCTACTTCTAAAGCTACACGCTCACCGCTTTCTAATACTCGGCCTGTACCAACAGCAACAATTTTACCCTCTTGTGGTTTTTCTTTTGCACTGTCCGGTAACACGATACCGCTTGCTGTTTTTTCCTCAGATTTTACAAGTTCAATCACTACGCGATCACCTAATGGCTTTAACAAGTGAAACAACCTCCTCAAATAATATGTTTGCATTTTTATTAGCACTCAAGCTCAACGAGTGCTAACACAATTATTATATTAAAACAAAGTGGGTTTTTTTTGCAAGTATTAAACAAAAAAAATTTAAAATTTACGAAAACTACATATAATAGTCTTAGATTTTGACGATTTTGAGAAATAAAGCATTCTTTTCTCTGTTCAATAATATGTATGTTACAATACGAGCAAGAAGAAATTACTAACTTTACAGTACTTCTTCGACATATATACATAAAAACCTTTTAAAGGAGTATAGAAGATTGGAAAAACGTTATTGGTATGTTATCCTCACCTACATCCTTATGCAGTTTTCAGGAGTTGTTGGTATACCGCTGTTAAAATTAACAGGAATGTTTGATCAATATCCAGTTCGAACAGCGACTGTCATGCTTTTGACTTATTGGACCATCATTAGCTTTATCCTTGGTTTACTTATTGTCTTACTGCTGCTGCGCCGTGACATGTCCATGCGTATAGAACATGCGGGAACAACGGTAACTGTGGTCTGGTCAGTCCTTGGGGTGTTCCTGGCTATGGCTGGTCAAGCTGTAGCAGGGATGATTGAGCACGCTCTTGGCATTACCCAAGTATCTGAAAATACACAAAACATTGTTAATCTTGTTAAAGCAACGCCGTTCCTTATTGTCGTTACGTCTGTTATTGGACCAATTCTAGAAGAGATTATTTTTCGAAAGATTATTTTCGGTTCTCTTCACAAACGATATAATTTTTTTATCTCTGCATTTATTAGTTCCCTTATTTTCGCTGCCGTACACTGGGATTTTAAACATTTGCTCGTGTATACAGCCATGGGATTTGTATTTGCATTCCTTTATGCAAGAACAAAACTAATTATTGTACCCATTATTGCTCACGTGTTGATGAATACAATCGTTATTTTATCTCAAACTATTTTTGCAGATAAAATTATAGAAATGCAAAAGCAAGCAGAACAAATGCAGTTTATTTTTGGAGGCATGTTTTTATGAAGAATATCCCTTTAACACGAGGGTTTATTTATATTATTATGGGGATTTTATTCACCTACCTGGCTATTCAAAATGCTCAGGAAACCGTGTGGAACTTCCCTACGATCTTATTTGCACTCGTAGCCGCATTCGATTTCAGATTTGCGGTTCGCATTTTTATCTTGCACTATAAAGTTAAAAAGTTGCAGCAGCAATATAAAAATCAAGATGATTCATCTAAATAAAAAAACCACTGTTTCAGTGGTTTTTTTACATACTAACATCTTCTCTTTCTTGCTCTGCCCTTGCCTTTAACACTTTGCGATACGAAATGCGGGAAATAATGATGCTGATTTCATACAAAATTAAGAGCGGCACTGTCACCATCATGTGCGAGAGCAATTCCGGTGGTGTAATCAGTGCGGCAATAACTAGCAGTACGAAATAGGCATACTTTCGAATTTGAGATAAAAACATAGGCGTTATAATTCCTAATCGCGTCAAAAACATGACGACGACAGGAAGCTGAAACAACAGGCCAAAAGGCAGTGTGAGCTGCATTAAAAAAGAAAAGTATTCATTAATGCCAATCACTTGGTTTACATTCAGCTCATCGGAAACCCGCGTCATAAAATCGACGACAAATGGAAACAACACAAAATAAGAAAAAGAGACACCGCCGATAAAGAGAAAAATGGAAACAGGAATATATCCAAGCGTTACCTTACGCTCTTTTTCATATAAACCAGGACTAACAAATGCCCAAAGTTGATACAGTGCAACAGGAGCTGCAAGTACACAGCCGATAATAACAGCAAACTGCATATAAATCTTAACTGGATCTGTTAGCCTAAATGCATTCATCGTTAAATTTTTTGCCTCATCAGCATGCTGTAAATAGACAATAACCTTATCCGCTATAAAAAAGCCGCCAATTGTGGCAATGACAAAGAAAAATAAAACAATTAAAATGCGTTTTCGCAGCTCTCCTATATGATCATATATTGACATTTCTTGTTCGGTCATACTATGATCACCCTTTTACTCTTTGTCATCTACTTGACGCTGTTTATCTTTTTCACGATCTTCTGATGCACCGCTAGCGGCATGCTTAAACTCTCTAAGCGTTTGCCCGACTGATCTTCCTAGCTCCGGTAACCGTTTCGGTCCAAAAATAAGCAGTGCTACAATCGCAATAATAATCCAACTACCTGCTCCAATCCCCATATTCCCACTCTCCTTATTAATTTAGACTTAAGGAAATCGTAACACAGTCCATCTTATTCAACAGGATAATTTTTCAAAAAGTAGACAAGCGACTGTAATTCTACAGCCAGATCAATATGATGCAGTCGAATCTCATCCGGTACGTTTAAGCGTGCAGGAGTGAAGTTTAAAATCCCTTTAATTCCGCAATTCACTAAACGATCGGTAATTTGCTGAGCCACAGTGGCAGGAACGGTTAAAATCGCCACTGAGATATCATCACTCATATAATCTTCCAATTGGTCAAGGTGATAAACCGGCACGTCGCCTACTTTTGTACCGACTTTATCTTCTATCACATCAAAAGCGCACTCAATTTTGGTGTTATTATTTTTAATAAAATTATAATTTAAAAAGGCCGTTCCCAGATTCCCTACGCCAATCAGTGCTACTTTCGTTACTTCATCTTGGTCTAACGTTTTACGGAAAAATGTAAGTAAATAATTTACATTGTAGCCGTATCCCTTTTTCCCTAATGCTCCAAAGTAAGAAAAATCCCGACGAATAGTAGCAGAATCAACTTTCACTGCCTCACTTAACTCCGCTGACGAAACACGCTGTTTACCAGAAGCATGCAAGTTTTTTAAAAAACGATAATAAAGCGGCAATCGTTTAGCCGTTGCTTGTGGTATTTTTAATTGTTCAGTGTTCACGTTGTACCCCCTCAGTTCATGTATGTCATTACTAACATTTTCAAGTCATATTGCATTACCTTTCACAAAGCCTCAACCGCTCCGAGGTAGCGCTTCCAATTCTCTCTCTTTTCTCTTGTTTTATATATACTCCGCTTCATACCCCGACTCCTTTTGGCTATCCAGCACTACTTAAAGTCGGTAGTTAGAACGAAGCAATTAGCCCTTCAAAGGATCCGTTTGTTAGTCATGACGGGTTTTCTACATCCATCATATATAAGTTCAGAGATGCACTTATCTCTTATTTTAACATAGTATCCTGTATAAAATGTGCAGGTAAAATCATTTTATTTCATGAATCAAAACATTCGCTTCATCATTTGTCCTTGTCCCTCTACAAATTACAAACGCTTGTAGGAAGAACTTGTAGTTGAAAATATGTTAAAATACACTATGGATATACTACTAGAGGTGAAAAAATGATTATTCTACAATTGAACGGTATTACAAAATACTATGGGGCAGAACCCATTTTATCGAATATAAAGTTAGAAGTACAATCAAAAGACCGCATTGCCCTAGTGGGACGAAACGGTGCTGGTAAATCAACTTTATTAAAAATTATTGCTGAGCAGCTTTCTTATGACAGCGGAGAAATTATTAAACCTAAAGGTGTTTCCATTGATTATATGGGACAAGATACAGTTCTTGAGTCAACACTCTCCATATGGGAAGAAATGATGACGGTCTTTGCTCCATTAAAGAAGATGGAAAAAGAATTACGTACGCTTGAAACGAAGATGGGCGATCCAGACATTTTTAATGATTCAGTTCAATACGAAAAACTAACCAAAGAGTACGATCAGCTTCAAGTAACGTTCAAAGATTTAGGCGGCTATCAATATGAAGCGGATACACGATCTATTCTTCACGGTTTCCGTTTTTCAAACTTTGACTATAGCACCCCTATTTCCTCCTTGAGCGGTGGACAAAAAACGCGCTTGGCTCTTGCAAAACTGCTTTTAACAAAGCCAGACTTGCTTATTCTGGATGAGCCTACCAACCACTTAGATATTGAAACTTTAGCATGGCTGGAACAGTTTCTGCAAGGGTATGAAGGAGCTATTTTAATTGTTTCACACGATCGTTACTTCCTTGATAAAGTCGTAAATCAAGTGTATGAAGTCACAAAAAAAACAACGGTCAAGTACACGGGCAACTACTCTAAATACCTTGTACAAAAAGCAGAGCGATATGAAAAAGAGTTGCGTCAGTACGAAAAGCAGCAAGATGAAGTCGCAAAACTGAATGATTTTATTCAGCGAAATATCGCCCGCGCATCGACTACAAAACGTGCGCAAAGCAGACGGAAACAGCTCGATCGAATAGAGTTAATAAATCGACCTAACGAAGGCGAAAAATCAGCTAGTTTTTCGTTTGAAATTGAGCGTCAAAGCGGAAATGAAGTCTTAAATCTCGAAAACGTGTCTATCGGATATGATGAACACAAATACGTCGTCCAAGAGGCAAACCTTCGGATTAAAAAAGGTGAAAGCCTTGCATTGGTTGGCCCTAATGGAGTTGGGAAATCTACGTTATTAAAAGGTATTGTGGATAAACTAAGCTTCAAGACTGGAACCATTTCTTTTGGCTCAAACGTAATGGTTGGTTATTACGACCAAGAGCAAGCTAATTTAACTTCTAATAAAACCGTTTTAAATGAGCTTTGGGATGACTACCCATCCAAACCTGAAAAAGAAATTCGTACAGCGCTTGGAAATTTTCTGTTTTCAGGTGATGATGTACTGAAAATCGTTTCGACGCTTAGCGGTGGTGAAAAAGCACGTTTGGCTCTTTCGAAGCTTATGCTTCAAAAAGCTAATTTCTTAATTTTAGATGAACCTACTAACCATCTTGATTTAGATAGCAAACAAGTACTCGAGAATGCATTAATTGATTACCCAGGGACTCTATTATTTGTTTCACATGACCGTTATTTTATTAATCGTATTGCAAACAAAATAGCAGAGCTATCTCCTGAAGGGGTAGAAGAATTTCTTGGAGATTATGACTATTATGTCGAAAAGAAAGCAGAAATAGAGGAAATCAAAGAATTAGAAAATATAAAAGCAAACGAAGAACGTACGGTAAAAGTAGATAAACAGTCCTATAAACAAGATAAAGAACAAAAGAAATTGATGAGGCAGCGAACGCGCCGAATTGAAGAAATTGAAACTGAAGTAAACAAATTAGAAGCCGCACAAGCGGAGAATGAAGAACTTCTTTGTGATCCTGAAATTTATCAAAACCACGAAGAAGTATCAAGATTGAACGGTGAAAATGAAAAAATTTCTTCACAGTTATCCACATTAATGGAAGAGTGGGAAGAATTACAGCTGCTTCTAGAAGAATAGCCTGTATTTTTTCGTATTTATTCGCCCTATTTACTTGTTCGTGCCCTTTAGAACAAGCTTTATCCACTATGTGAATAAATAGTGGATATCTGTCTGATTTTCATAATTAAAACTTGTTGATAACATGTCCGTGTACTGAGTACACGGACTTTTCCACATAATTATCCACAGGCAATTCTAAATTTATTGAATATTGTTGATAAATTATTTTTACCCACAAAAAAGACGAATGAGAAATAAATCTCACTCGTCTCTTACTCTTCCAAGTCTAAACCGGGGTTTGCGTTTAATGACATATCTGAGCGTTTTCCTTGAGCAAATCGTACACTTGCCGCTGCTCCAATCATTGCGGCATTATCCGTGCATAGAGACAGCGGCGGGATAATAAGCTCAATGTTTGATAATGGTACAAATGCCTCTTCTAGCGCTGCTCTAAGTCCTTTATTAGCAGCAACTCCTCCTGCTACTAACACTTGCTTAACGTTATATTCCTTTGCAGCTTTAACCGTTTTAGTTACTAACACATCAATAACACTCGCTTGAAAGCTAGCAGCAAGCGTTTGTGGAAGAATTTCTTCACCTTTTTGCTTCGCGTTGTGGACAGTGTTAATAACTGCTGATTTTAACCCACTGAAACTAAAATCATAGGATCCTTCTTCTAGCCAAGCACGCGGCAAATCAATTAATGGCTCTCCTTCATGTGCAAGGCGGTCAATATGCGGTCCACCTGGATATGGAAGGTTTAACGTGCGGGCTACTTTATCGTAGGCTTCTCCTGCTGCATCATCTCTCGTTTCACCAATTACTTTAAACTGACCGTGACTTTCCATGTATACAAGCTCCGTATGCCCTCCAGATACAACTAGCGATAAAAGCGGGAATTCTAATTTTTTGATTAACTGATTTGCATAAATATGTCCTGCAATATGATGAACACCAATTAATGGCTTTTGATGCGCAAATGCTAGCGCTTTGGCTGCATTTACGCCAATAAGAAGTGCTCCCACAAGCCCAGGTCCTTCCGTTACAGCTATTGCATCAATATCTGCAAACGTCAAGTTCGCTTGATTTAAAGTTTCTTCAACTACTACCGTAATTTGTTCCACATGATGACGAGATGCAATCTCCGGTACGACACCGCCAAATCGTTTATGGCTTTCTATTTGTGATGCCACCACATTGGCTACAATTTCATGACCGTTTCGAATCACGGCCGCTGCTGTCTCATCACAGCTTGTTTCTAATGCTAAAATTAATTGATTTTCACTCATAAATTCACCCACATAACTAATGCATCCTCATTGTTATCAGAATAATAATTCTTACGAATACCTCCAGGTTTAAAACCTAGCTTTTGATACAATGATTGTGCAATATGATTAGATACCCTAACTTCTAATGTCATTGACGCAGCACCTAGTTTTCGAAGAACGTCCATCACGTTGCGCAGCAGCAATTCACCGAGTCCCTTACCTCGGTAGTCTGGCAATAGGGCAATGTTGGTTACATGTGCTTCGTCAATAACAATCCACGTTCCGCAATACCCAATAATATTTTCTCCTTCTTCCATCACAATGTAAGTTGAAAATTGATTATTGGTTAACTCATTTTGAAACGCTTCTGAACTCCAAGGTGTCGTAAAAGACTTCTCTTCGATTTTCACTACTTGATCAATATCTTTAACTTCCATTAAGCGAAACTTAATTGTTAGTTTCATGTTTATACCTTCTTTTATCCTTTTTGCTGTGAAGCAAGCCAGTTGGCTTCCGCTTCAGCTAAACGAATGTAGTTCGGAACAAAAGTATGCACAGACTGCGGCTCTTTCTTTATTCCTAAGAAAGCCAATTCACTTGGTCTTGGATTAAACTGCTGAACATGGGCAAATACAGCTTGTTCACCCAGCACTTCTTTTAACGTCTCTTCATGCATAGGAAGATCATTGCCTATGAATAAAATAGGTTTGTTGTATGACTTTAAATGTTCCGCCCAGTCCTTATTAATAACAAGTCGATCACTTTCAACTTCTAGAAGACTTCGTTCGTTATTCCATTCATATAGTCCTGTATAAAGCTGTTGACGGCGCGCATCAAATAACGGAGCAATATACCCATCAAAATAGCGACCGTTTGCTGCTAGTGCCTCAAGGCTAGATACACCTATTAAAGGAATATTTAAAGTCCAAGCAAGTGTCTTGGCAATGGTAACGCCAATGCGTACACCTGTATAAGACCCAGGACCGTGCGCCACTACAACGCGGTCTAGCTCGCTTGGCGCAATATCACAGTCCTTTAACAAAGATTCCACAGCGTTCATCACACGAACGGAGTGATTCTTTTTTAGATTCGTAATAATTTCTCCAATTACTTTGTTTTCTTCAACGACAGCAACACCCATGACAAAATTGGATGTATCAATGGCTAACATTTTCATCTTTTAAAAAGCTCCTTACATATTTCAACGTACCGACTCCCTATCGCTTTTACAAGGATTTTACGAGTCGTTTCGTTTTCATGGTAAATATTGATTTGAATATATTCATTAGGAAGCTGCTCTTCAATCAGATGAGCCCACTCCACGACCGTCACGCCATCTCCTTCAAAATACTCATCGAACCCTAGGTCTTCAAATTCATCCCCTAGACGGTACACATCCATATGATAAAGAGGAAGGCGACCGCTTTTGTATTCTTTAATGATCGTAAATGTCGGGCTATTCACATTGCGTTCAATTCCTAATCCTTTAGCTAAACTTTTTGTGAATGTTGTCTTTCCAGCTCCCAAATCGCCTTCAAGCAGCAGCACGTCACCAGCTTCTAATAAAGTTGCTAGACGAGCAGCCAGCTGATTAGTTTCATCAGGAGACGTAGACATAAACGTAAATTCGTTAATCTCTGTCATTCATTCAGAACCTCACTTCAACCTGTATATATATATTGTAAACGTTGTGGACTATACATATCCAGTAAGAAATCCAACAATCTTTAACATCGCAATTCTATAAGGAAATTTCTTTGTATATAAAAAATTCCTTAGGATTGCTCCTAAGGACGGTAAAGTTTTATATAAAAATGGTTCAAACAATAAAAAAGACGAAACACATTGTTTCGTTTCTAAAACATGGCGGTCCCGACGGGAATCGAACCCGCGATCTCCTGCGTGACAGGCAGGCATGTTAACCGCTACACCACGGGACCATGTTGGTTGCGGGGACAGGATTTGAACCTGCGACCTTCGGGTTATGAGCCCGACGAGCTACCGAACTGCTCCACCCCGCGATGATAAAAAAGCAAAATAAAAATGCCTAGCGATGTCCTACTCTCACAGGGACAAAGTCCCAACTACCATCGGCGCTAAAGAGCTTAACTTCCGTGTTCGGTATGGGAACGGGTGTGACCTCTTTGCCATTATCACTAGACATTTATATGAGATTGTTCTCTCAAAACTAGGTAACAGTTTGCTGAGTAAAGCTTACGCTTTTAAAGTTTGGTTAAGTCCTCGATCGATTAGTATCAGTCAGCTACACATGTCGCCACGCTTCCACCTCTGACCTATCAACCTGATCATCTTTCAGGGATCTTACTAGCTTGCGCTATGGGAAATCTCATCTTGAGGGGGGCTTCATGCTTAGATGCTTTCAGCACTTATCCCGTCCACACATAGCTACCCAGCGATGCCTTTGGCAAGACAACTGGTACACCAGCGGTGTGTCCATCCCGGTCCTCTCGTACTAAGGACAGCTCCTCTCAAATTTCCTACGCCCACGACGGATAGGGACCGAACTGTCTCACGACGTTCTGAACCCAGCTCGCGTACCGCTTTAATGGGCGAACAGCCCAACCCTTGGGACCGACTACAGCCCCAGGATGCGATGAGCCGACATCGAGGTGCCAAACCTCCCCGTCGATGTGGACTCTTGGGGGAGATAAGCCTGTTATCCCCGGGGTAGCTTTTATCCGTTGAGCGATGGCCCTTCCATGCGGAACCACCGGATCACTAAGCCCGACTTTCGTCCCTGCTCGACTTGTAGGTCTCGCAGTCAAGCTCCCTTGTGCCTTTACACTCTACGAATGATTTCCAACCATTCTGAGGGAACCTTTGGGCGCCTCCGTTACATTTTAGGAGGCGACCGCCCCAGTCAAACTGCCCACCTGACACTGTCTCCCGGCCCGATCAGGGCCGCGGGTTAGAATTTCAATACAGCCAGGGTAGTATCCCACCGACGCCTCCACCGAAGCTAGCGCTCCGGCTTCTCAGGCTCCTACCTATCCTGTACAAGCTGTACCAAAATTCAATATCAGGCTACAGTAAAGCTCCACGGGGTCTTTCCGTCCTGTCGCGGGTAACCTGCATCTTCACAGGTACTATAATTTCACCGAGTCTCTCGTTGAGACAGTGCCCAGATCGTTACGCCTTTCGTGCGGGTCGGAACTTACCCGACAAGGAATTTCGCTACCTTAGGACCGTTATAGTTACGGCCGCCGTTTACTGGGGCTTCGATTCAGAGCTTCTCCCGAAGGATAACCCCTCCTCTTAACCTTCCAGCACCGGGCAGGCGTCAGCCCCTATACTTCGCCTTGCGGCTTCGCAGAGACCTGTGTTTTTGCTAAACAGTCGCCTGGGCCTATTCACTGCGGCTCTCTCGGGCTATACACCCTACCAGAGCACCCCTTCTCCCGAAGTTACGGGGTCATTTTGCCGAGTTCCTTAACGAGAGTTCTCTCGATCACCTTAGGATTCTCTCCTCGCCTACCTGTGTCGGTTTGCGGTACGGGCACCTCCCGCCTCGCTAGAGGCTTTTCTTGGCAGTGTGGAATCAGGAACTTCGGTACTATAATTCCCTCGTCATCACAGCTCAGCCTTTATGATGAGCGGATTTGCCTACTCATCAGCCTAACTGCTTGAACGCGCATATCCAGCAGCGCGCTTACCCTATCCTACTGCGTCCCCCCATTACTCAAACGGCGGGGAGGTGGTACAGGAATATCAACCTGTTGGCCATCGCCTACGCTTTTCAGCCTCGGCTTAGGTCCCGACTAACCCTGAGCGGACGAGCCTTCCTCAGGAAACCTTAGGCATTCGGTGGACAAGATTCTCACTTGTCTTTCGCTACTCATACCGGCATTCTCACTTCTAAGCGCTCCACCAGTCCTTACGGTCTGACTTCGCTGCACTTAGAACGCTCTCCTACCACTGACATCAAAGATGTCAATCCACAGCTTCGGTGATACGTTTAGCCCCGGTACATTTTCGGCGCAGAGTCACTCGACCAGTGAGCTATTACGCACTCTTTAAATGGTGGCTGCTTCTAAGCCAACATCCTGGTTGTCTAAGCAACTCCACATCCTTTTCCACTTAACGTATACTTGGGGACCTTAGCTGGTGGTCTGGGCTGTTTCCCTTTTGACTACGGATCTTATCACTCGCAGTCTGACTCCCATGGATAAGTCTTTGGCATTCGGAGTTTGACTGAATTCGGTAACCCGTTGGGGGCCCCTAGTCCAATCAGTGCTCTACCTCCAAGACTCTCACAACATGAGGCTAGCCCTAAAGCTATTTCGGAGAGAACCAGCTATCTCCAGGTTCGATTGGAATTTCTCCGCTACCCACACCTCATCCCCGCACTTTTCAACGTGCGTGGGTTCGGGCCTCCATTCAGTGTTACCTGAACTTCACCCTGGACATGGGTAGATCACCTGGTTTCGGGTCTACAACCACATACTAAACGCCCTATTCAGACTCGCTTTCGCTACGGCTCCGCCTTATCAGCTTAACCTTGCATGGGATCGTAACTCGCCGGTTCATTCTACAAAAGGCACGCCATCACCCGTTAACGGGCTCTGACTACTTGTAGGCACACGGTTTCAGGATCTCTTTCACTCCCCTTCCGGGGTGCTTTTCACCTTTCCCTCACGGTACTGGTTCACTATAGGTCACTAGGTAGTATTTAGCCTTGGGAGATGGTCCTCCCAGCTTCCGACGGAATTTCACGTGTTCCGCCGTACTCAGGATCCACTCAAGAGGGAACGAAGTTTCAACTACAGGGTTGTTACCTTCTTCGACGGACCTTTCCAGGTCGCTTCATTTACTTCGTTCCTTTGTAACTCCGTATAGAGTGTCCTACAACCCCAAGAGGCAAGCCTCTTGGTTTGGGCTAATTCCGTTTCGCTCGCCGCTACTCAGGAAATCGCATTTGCTTTCTCTTCCTCCGGGTACTTAGATGTTTCAGTTCCCCGGGTCTGCCTTCAATATCCTATGTATTCAGATAAAGATACTGTTCCATTACGAACAGTGGGTTTCCCCATTCGGAAATCTCCGGATCAAAGCTCACTTACAGCTCCCCGAAGCATATCGGTGTTAGTCCCGTCCTTCATCGGCTCCTAGTGCCAAGGCATTCACCGTGCGCCCTTTCTAACTTAACCATTAGCGAATAAATGGTACAACATATTGTTGTGTTATTTATTGGTTTGATTAAAGAAAAGTTTCACTTTTCCTCAGCAATTACTGTTATCTAGTTTTCAAAGAACAAAACAACTGACTTCAATCACATCATGATAAACATCACTGTGATATCTACGTGCAGTTTTGCGCCGAGTAATCGCAGGCGCAATTATTAATGAGAGATTGAACTCTCAAAACTGAACAAAGTGTCAAAACGTACGTCATGTAAAAATCCTTAGAAAGGAGGTGATCCAGCCGCACCTTCCGATACGGCTACCTTGTTACGACTTCACCCCAATCATCTGTCCCACCTTAGGCGGCTAGCTCCTTACGGTTACTCCACCGACTTCGGGTGTTACAAACTCTCGTGGTGTGACGGGCGGTGTGTACAAGGCCCGGGAACGTATTCACCGCGGCATGCTGATCCGCGATTACTAGCGATTCCAGCTTCATGTAGGCGAGTTGCAGCCTACAATCCGAACTGAGAATGGTTTTATGGGATTGGCTTGACCTCGCGGTCTTGCAGCCCTTTGTACCATCCATTGTAGCACGTGTGTAGCCCAGGTCATAAGGGGCATGATGATTTGACGTCATCCCCACCTTCCTCCGGTTTGTCACCGGCAGTCACCTTAGAGTGCCCAACTAAATGCTGGCAACTAAGATCAAGGGTTGCGCTCGTTGCGGGACTTAACCCAACATCTCACGACACGAGCTGACGACAACCATGCACCACCTGTCACTCTGTCCCCCGAAGGGGAACGCTCTATCTCTAGAGTTGTCAGAGGATGTCAAGACCTGGTAAGGTTCTTCGCGTTGCTTCGAATTAAACCACATGCTCCACCGCTTGTGCGGGCCCCCGTCAATTCCTTTGAGTTTCAGTCTTGCGACCGTACTCCCCAGGCGGAGTGCTTAATGCGTTAGCTGCAGCACTAAAGGGCGGAAACCCTCTAACACTTAGCACTCATCGTTTACGGCGTGGACTACCAGGGTATCTAATCCTGTTTGCTCCCCACGCTTTCGCGCCTCAGCGTCAGTTACAGACCAAAAAGCCGCCTTCGCCACTGGTGTTCCTCCACATCTCTACGCATTTCACCGCTACACGTGGAATTCCGCTTTTCTCTTCTGCACTCAAGTTCCCCAGTTTCCAATGACCCTCCACGGTTGAGCCGTGGGCTTTCACATCAGACTTAAGAAACCGCCTGCGCGCGCTTTACGCCCAATAATTCCGGATAACGCTTGCCACCTACGTATTACCGCGGCTGCTGGCACGTAGTTAGCCGTGGCTTTCTGGTTAGGTACCGTCAAGGTACAAGCAGTTACTCTTGTACTTGTTCTTCCCTAACAACAGAGTTTTACGACCCGAAAGCCTTCATCACTCACGCGGCGTTGCTCCGTCAGACTTTCGTCCATTGCGGAAGATTCCCTACTGCTGCCTCCCGTAGGAGTCTGGGCCGTGTCTCAGTCCCAGTGTGGCCGATCACCCTCTCAGGTCGGCTATGCATCGTTGCCTTGGTGAGCCGTTACCTCACCAACTAGCTAATGCACCGCGGGCCCATCTGTAAGTGATAGCCAAAACCATCTTTCAATCATCTCCCATGAAGGAGAAGATCCTATCCGGTATTAGCTTCGGTTTCCCGAAGTTATCCCAGTCTTACAGGCAGGTTGCCCACGTGTTACTCACCCGTCCGCCGCTAACGTCATAGAAGCAAGCTTCTAATCAGTTCGCTCGACTTGCATGTATTAGGCACGCCGCCAGCGTTCATCCTGAGCCAGGATCAAACTCTCCGAAGAAATGTTTGACTTGCTCAATTTAAAAAATAAAAATTAACGTTGACGTTTGTCGCTTTGTTCAGTTTTCAAAGTTCAATATATTTGGAGCGGGTGATGAGAATCGAACTCACGACATCAGCTTGGAAGGCTGAGGTTTTACCACTAAACTACACCCGCAATATGGCGCGCCCGAGAGGAGTCGAACCCCTAACCTTTTGATCCGTAGTCAAACGCTCTATCCAATTGAGCTACGGGCGCTTCTTATGATGTTTACCGCCGTTGTTTTGGCGACTTTATTATAATATCATTTCTATTTTCTTATGTCAACACTTTTTTAAAAAGTTTTTTTGGTGCGGCCGAGAGGACTTGAACCTCCACGGGGTCGCCCCCACTAGGCCCTCAACCTAGCGCGTCTGCCATTCCGCCACGACCGCTAAATACATAAAATGAATAAGATGCGGGTGAAGGGACTTGAACCCCCACGTCGTAAAGACACTAGATCCTAAGTCTAGCGCGTCTGCCAATTCCGCCACACCCGCAAGAAATGAAAATGAGCCATGAAGGACTCGAACCTTCGACCCTCTGATTAAAAGTCAGATGCTCTACCAACTGAGCTAATGGCTCTTTATGGCTGGGCTAGCTGGATTCGAACCAACGCATGACGGAATCAAAATCCGTTGCCTTACCGCTTGGCGATAGCCCAATAATTTAAAATGGCGGTCCCGACGGGAATCGAACCCGCGATCTCCTGCGTGACAGGCAGGCATGTTAACCGCTACACCACGGGACCATCCAAAATTATGTATAAAACAGTCAAATGGTGGAGGATGACGGGATCGAACCGCCGACCCCCTGCTTGTAAGGCAGGTGCTCTCCCAGCTGAGCTAATCCTCCACAGAATATGTAAATAAAAATCAATGGTGACCCGTACGGGATTCGAACCCGTGTTACCGCCGTGAAAGGGCGGTGTCTTAACCGCTTGACCAACGGGCCATTATAAAATGGCGGAGAAGGAGGGATTTGAACCCTCGCGCCGCTTACACGACCTACACCCTTAGCAGGGGCGCCTCTTCAGCCACTTGAGTACTTCTCCATATGGCTCCACAGGTAGGACTCGAACCTACGACCGATCGGTTAACAGCCGATAGCTCTACCACTGAGCTACTGTGGAATAATATTTATCAGACTTCTTACATTGTAATCGACATTATATGTAATGTCAATAAGTTTTTGTAATTTCTTTGCCGTTTATTTGAGACGGCTTTATTAATTTATCATAATCAATCTATTTTAGTCAAGCATCTTCTACACTTTTTTTAATTTACCTTTACACTTTCCACAAACATATTTAACCGTGTTCACTTTTCTTTTTCGAACATATTTTTGCTCACACTGCATACATACATATATGTGCTCTTTTTTCTTTCCATCACTTTCTTTTTTCAATGCCTGACAAAACCGGGGGGCGCCTACTTCTTTCATTAGGCTTTTAAAGTCTTGATCTCCATGCTTATACCCTTTCCCCTCAATATGCAAATGATAGTGACAGAGCTCATGTTTAATGATTGCTACTATTTCTTGTGTGCCATATTGTTCAAAGTATTTGTAGTTTACTTCTATATTAGATGTACGTAATAAATACCTTCCACCTGTTGTACGTAAACGAGAATTAAAAGTGGCTTCATGACGAAATGGTTTGTGAAACAGCTTCAATGAAATTTCTTCTACAAGTATTTGTAAATCCTTATCATTCATCTTATATACTCCTCTACTGTATGAAATCACCTGACTAGCTCTTTGGGCATACACTTCATTACATACTCACTATTTACCTTATCATAAATGAAAAGGAGTGATTGTCCTTATGCCAATGTGGCTACAAAAACAAATGAGGCGCGCTTATTCTGAAAAAGACCGTGCACAAATAAAATTGCTCAATCAATGTTGGTTTTTTTATCAAAAAAATAACTCCGCTTCTTAAATCACTTCTTTTTACAAATAAAATTGCCTTTTCAGAAAATCTGAAAAGGCAATTTTATTATTGATGAGGCGGAATCATCGTCAGTGCGACTCTTCCTTTTTTCATATCTACGTCTTCTACCCACACATTCACCAAATCTCCTACTGAAACGACATCGAGGGGGTGCTTAACGTACCGATTTGTTAATTTAGAAATATGGACTAGACCGTCTTGCTTAACTCCTATATCGATGAACGCTCCGAAGTCTACGACGTTTCGCACCGTGCCTTCAAGCTGAATACCTTTGGCAAGATCCTCTAGTTTCAAAATATCCTGACGGAGCAAAGGTTTTGGCAGTTCATCACGAGGATCTCTTTCCGGTCTTACAAGCGCTTCTATAATGTCTTTTAAAGTAAGCTCCCCTATCCTTAGTTCTTCTGATATTTCGGGTAAAGAAATATGTTTTAATGCTTCTTTTACTTTCTCCGTTCCAAGCTCAGTCTCTTTCACTTCAACTTTCTTTAAAAGCTTTTTAACGTCTCCATATGTTTCAGGATGGATACCCGTTCTGTCTAAAGGTTCTTCACCTTCTATAATACGTAAAAAACCAATACACTGCTCATACGTTTTAGCGCCTAGACGCGGAATTTTCTTCAACTGTTTTCGGTTAGAGAATTTTCCGTTTTCATCCCGATATTTTACAATGTTTTGAGCAACTGTCTTATTTAGACCAGCAACGTATTGTAGAAGCGAAGCAGAAGCCGTGTTTGCATTTACTCCTACCTGATTTACTACTGTCTCCACAATAAAAGTCAGTGAATCATTTAATTGCTTTTGAGACACATCATGCTGATACTGCCCTACTCCTACCGACTTAGGATCGATTTTCACAAGTTCAGCCAGCGGATCTTGCAGCCTTCTGGCAATCGATACAGCGCTTCGCTCTTCTACTTGAAAATCAGGAAATTCCTCTCTAGCCACATCAGAAGCCGAATATACGCTTGCTCCCGCTTCATTCACAATCAAATAATAAACTGGGTTTTCAATCTCTTTAAGAACACCCGCTACAAATTGCTCCGTTTCGCGAGATGCCGTTCCGTTTCCAATGGCTACTACTTCAATAGGGTATTCAGCGAACATTTTCTTTAATTTATTTTGCGCTTCAGCTGCTTTTCTCACAGGAGGATGTGGATAAATAACATCAATTTTTAATACCTTGCCTGTTTCATCTACTACAGCTAATTTGCAGCCTGTTCGAAAAGCTGGATCTACTCCTAATACCACTTTCCCTTTCAATGGAGGTTGGAGAAGAAGTTTCCGTAAGTTTTCAGAAAAGATGTGAATAGCTCTTTCTTCCGCTTTTTCTGATAGCTCTTTACGGATTTCGCGTTCAATAGATGGTTCTATTAAGCGTTTATAAGCATCTTCTATAGCTGAGATGATATAACTTTCAGCTGAAGAATCCCTTTTTTTGATTACTTGTTTATGTAAATATGAAAGAATACGATCTGTAGGCGCATCAATACTCACTTTTAAAATACCGTCTTTTTCTCCTCTATTCATGGCTAAGATACGATGAGGAACGATTCGCTTTACCGCTTCTGTATATTCATAGTACATTTCATAGATATTTTTTTCATCTTTTTCCGGATCTTTGACTGAAGTAACAATTATGCCATCTTTTACAGTAGTCGTACGAATCCATTGACGGTAAGATGCTTCGTCAGAAATTTGTTCCGCTACAATGTCTAGGGCTCCCTGAATAGCTTCTTCAGAAGATTGAACTCCCGCTTCTTCATTTATGTATGTTTTCGCTTCGTTCTTCACGTCAGAACGTGGAAGACTTAGTAGCCACTGTGCTAATGGTTCAAGACCTTTTTCTTTTGCTACAGTTGCTTTTGTACGTCGTTTTTGCTTAAAAGGGCGGTATAAATCTTCTACTTGTTGCAATTTCTTCGCTTGATGAATTTGAGCAGCCAGTTCCTCAGTTAATTTCCCTTGCTCTTCAATTAATCGAAGAACTTCCTCTTTACGCTCTTCTAAATTCATTAAGTAATTCCAGGAATCTAAAATATTCCGGATTTGGACTTCATCCAAAGCACCAGTTTGTTCTTTTCTATATCGAGCAATAAAGGGAACTGTATTACCGTCTTCTACTAAAGCAATTACGTTTTGTACTTGCTTTTGTGAAATCTCCACCTCTTTACTTACACGTTGAACAATTTGATTATCTAATTTCGTTGCAACAGACACAGCTTATCCTCCTAGCTAAATGAAACTTTGTCTTTATTGTAACAAAACTCACATGCAATAACACATGTGAGCTAAAAAGAAAGGCTATGCAGTTGGAAGATGACCAGCGATATACGTAATATCGTCATTATGAGATCGAATTGCTGCCTGTAGCCGTGTCGACAATTGATCTACATTCATCGAGTTAGCAAAAACAGATTTAATCTCTTTTAATTCTAAGCCATCTGTATGAATCAAAAATTTAGAACCGGAGTCATATGGGAAGGTTTGTGTGCGGAACTTTTGAATTTTCCCTGATAAAAAACCTTGAATTGGCAGAGGGTACGTTAATTTCCCCTCCGGAGAATACAGATAAAAGCGGATATTACCTACATTTGTATAATGAAATTCGTTATGTTTTTTATCAATTTTCAAAATAGCTACTGCCGCACCTCTTGTATGTCGAGTAGCTTTGTTACACTTAGAAATGATCTCATCCACATCTAGATGATGATGAGCTTTCGCTACATCCGTAACAGCTACAGAAGCGGCTCTAGCTTGTTCACCGCTTCCTAATCCATCTGCCACTGCACATAGAAAATAGTCATCCGTTTCTTTGACATAGTAACTATCTCCACAACATACGTTCCCTTGCTTTGGCTCTTGGTATATATGAGTTTGAATCAACTTTGTATTAGGGTCTACTGTCATCACGACATATACTCCGAATCGTTAGAATCTGAGCGAGCTGCAGTCCTTAGCTTATCAAGAGCTCTTCTTTGCAGTCGAGATACATGCATTTGAGAAATCCCTAACTTCTCACCGGCATCTTTTTGACTCAGATTTTCAATAAATGTATAGCGAATCACTTCTTTTTCTCTATCGCTTAATACATGAAGAATCTTTTCTAACACTAAGCGCTGATCAGTTTTCTCATAACCCGACTCTTGTTCACCTACTAAATCAAGGATTGTAACAGTACTTCCATCAGAGTCTGCTTCAATGGAATGATCAACAGACAATGCTTGATAACTTTGCCCCATCTCCATCGTTTCTAAAATTTCTTCCTCTGTCACTCCGATATGATCAGCAATTTCTTTCACTTGAGGAGATCGCTGTAAACGGGTTGTTAGCTCTTCGACAGCTGCTTTAATTTTAGGACCTAATTCTTTGATGCGGCGCGGTACGTGAACACTCCACGTTTTATCGCGTAAAAATCGCTTAATCTCTCCAATGATTGTAGGAACAGCAAACGATTCAAAGCTTCTTCCAAATGAAGCATCATACCTTCTAATAGCTCCTAACAGTCCTAGCATCCCTACCTGCACAATATCTTCATGTAAGCTTCTGCCTTTTGAATAGCGACGTGCAATAGATTCAACAAGGTTCTTGTAATGTACTACTAGATCACTTTGTGCTTCTTCATCCTGCGTTTTTTGAAAGCGCTCAATTCGTTCCTGAACCTGTTCTTTAGTTAATTTCATAGGTTGAGACTGTGTTTTCATCACTCTCCACCTGCTCTCTTTGCACATACTTAGTCATCATTAGCGTTACACCTTTTGAATTGACCATTTTCACTTCGTCCATTAGTGTTTCAATTAAATATAAACCAAGTCCACCTTCAGGAAGAAATTCAACTTCTCTTGATGTTTCATAAGGTCCTATATGTTCCTTAAGCTCTTCAAAATTAAAGCTTTCACCTTTATCGACCACCATGATTTCTAAACGGTCATCAAATAAACCAAAACCTACTCTCACTTCACCATTTTCTTCATTCTTGTAAGCATGCTGTACGGCATTTGTACATGCCTCACTCACAGCAATTTTCATATCTTCAATTTCATCATAAGAAAAACCCATCCGGTTCGCTACACCAGACAGCGTCAGTCGAATAATCGCTACGTAGTCTGGCTTAGCAGGAATCTTCATCTCAACAAAGTCATAAGGCTGTTTCATTTTACGCCACCTTCTACTTGTGAATTCACGTTTAAAATGTCTGTGAGGCCCGTAATATCAAATAAGCGCTTGATGCGCTCTGATACACCAACAAATTTCAAAGAGCCGTTATTTTTCTTATTGGCTTTTAACAATGCAATAAATACACCTAGTCCTGTACTATCCATGTATGATACATCGGTTAAATCGACTATAATTTCTGGTTCGGTATGTTCAGTAATTTCCATGAACTTTTCTTTTAGCTTAGGTGCTGTATATGCGTCAATCTCTCCAGCCAGCTTAATACGATATGCTTGACCGTCCTTTTGTATATCTATTTTTAAATTCATCGTATTAGTAGACCCCCTCTAATTTTGTGCTATCTTTTCTGTACCCTTATTTAGAATACTTAAACTAAACTCTTCAAAATAATCAATGTAAAGTCATCCCTCAATTGAAAATGCTGTAATTTTTCCAGCTCTTTATATACAGATTCTACAATTTCTTGAGGAGACAAATGCATGTATTTTCGAATTAATTTTATGATGTCCAATCTTTCAATAAATCCTTCTTCAGTTCTGCATTCTGTTACGCCATCTGTTAACAGAACAATCATATCGCCTTTTGAAAGCTGCTGCTCGTACTGAAGATATTTCACATGGCGATCAACTCCTAGCACGAGTCCTTTTGCTTCCAAATCTTCAAATGAATCAGCTTTGGCATCATAATAAAAACCTGGTTCATGCCCTGCAGATGCATAATCAAATAAGTTTGTCTCGGGATTATAGCTTCCGTAGAACATCGTAATAAACATACTTGGATCTACGTTTCGCTCTACAATATTATTCAAGTTCTCTAATACATAACTTGGATTTTTTCTTGAGTCCGGTAAGCTGTCCATTGCATATTTGATCATAGACATACACATTGCAGCTGGAATTCCTTTGCCGATCACATCGGCAATGGCAATACTTAACCCACCGTGCTCTTCTTCTACAAAGTGAAAATAATCTCCGTTCATCTGTTTAGCCGGTACGCTAATCGCACCAATTTCTAAAGTTGAACTAGCCGGAACCTTTGTCCCCAACAGCGTCTGCTGGACGTTAGCGGCAACTTCAATTTCAGAACGAAGTTCCCGCTGCTTATTTTTTAATGTTTGATGCTCGCGAAGAGCAAGACCGTAGCTAATCATTACCTCAAGTAAAAAGTCCAGAGAATGCAGCACTTTTTCTGGAATATCAGAATAAATTTCTTCAATCACTTCTTTATGAATGCTCACAATATCTTCTGGCGATATTTCATTCTCTAAAGATTTTCTACTTAGTTTTTGTCCTTGATACAAAATTTGTTCATTTTGTGTTTGGATATAGTTCCCCAAAATATCTTTGTATAAATCTCTCATCTCTTTATCAAAAGACATTATCTATTTCCTCCTACCGGAGCCACTTAACTGCTTTAATCTCAGTACCTTCTCCGACATTTGTTTCGATGTCAAACTCATCCATCAATCGTTTTACCCCAGGAAGCCCAGCTCCTAGTCCACCCGATGTTGAGTATCCATCTTCCATTACTTTGCGAACGTCGGGGATACCTGGCCCTTCATCTGTTGCTACGACAAGAAGACCGTTTTTTCCTCCACGATTTAATTTCTCAATATAGATTTGACCCTTACCCGCATATAGGTAAATATTACGAGCTAATTCAGAAATGGCGGTTGTAATACGAGCTTGGTCAACTGTTCCAAACCCTAGCTCTTTCGACACATTTCTACCTAATTGGCGTGCCGCTACGATGTCCCATTCTGTTACGATTTTTACGCTGGATTGGAATTCCATATACTAATCCCCCAATTCCGATTGGAGTTTCTCAAGACCTTTTTCTAAATCGAGTGCAGTAAGAACATCATTTAGGCCAATCCCTAACTCAACAAGTGTAATAGCTACTGCAGGCTGGATACCTGTTAATACTACTCTAGCCCCCATCAAATTAGACATGCTAACCACGTCACCTAAAACTTTTGCGATGAATGAATCGATCATATCAATTGAAGTTAAATCGATTACCACTCCTTTTGCTCCAGTTTGATGAATTTTACTTAGCAAATCTTCTTGGAATTGAATAGCCGTTTGATCATCCAGCTCCCATTGAATGGATACCAATAAATAGTCGTACAATTTCAAAATGGGTATTCTCACGTTTATTCCTCCGATTCTATATCAACTATTTTCCGCTCAGTCATTTCTAACGCAAACTCTACGCCTTTTTTTAATGAGTTTTTCGTAATAATTTCATTTAAGTTAATACCTAAGTTCACAATAGTCTGAGCAATTTCCGGACGAATTCCTACTAACAAACACTTGGCTCCAACCAAACGTACGGCTTCAGCAGCTTGAATCATATGATGGGCCACCATCGTATCCACTACTGGTACTCCGGTAATATCTATTAATACGACCTCTGATCGGTGCTTTACGACACCTTGCAGTAAGTTTTCCATAATTTTCTTTGCGCGATCAGTGTCAATTGTCCCTACAAGCGGCATTACGGTAATTTTATCAAATACCGGTATTAATGGAGCAGACAATTCTTGAAGTGCCACTTTTTGTAACATAACTGTATTTTCCCACGAGTTGGAGTATTGTTCTACTATTTTGTTATAAATAGGGCTTAACCACTTGTCAAACCGATAGAATAATTCAGAATGAGTTTGGTCAGCCTTTACATGTTCACTGTTTACATACCCTTCAACCACTACGTGACCCAAGTTACGTACACCCTGTGTCAAATAAGCAAGAGGCCATCCTAAACTCACAACTCGTCCTACTACTTCCTCTAGTTCCTCTGCAAAATTTTCCTGTTCACGGAATGCTTTTGCCAAAAGTAAATTTACAAAATCAGAGCTTACATTTACGTACACTTGCTCAGATACAATGTTTTTAATCCGCTCTGTTTCCACATCATTCATTAACACTAGCCATCGATCAAAAATTTCTGATTTATGATTTTGTATATAATTGAATAAATCTTGATTCATGAGGTCCTCCTTGTGAGTCAATACACTCATTTATATCTATCTATATATATTATCATTTTTAAAACGTTTCTTATTACAATATACGTTTACTGATTATTCCTAGTCAAATTAAAAAAGTTGCTCATAAAGGAGCAACTTAGCATAAATGGAAGTATAATTCTAAAAGTCGATAAGTCCTACACTGATTTGCAAGGCTTCATCCACTCTGTCCATCATTTCATCATCTAAATGGGTAATCTTGTCTGTTAGCCTCTGTTTATCAATAGTACGAATTTGTTCTAGTAAAATAACTGAATCTCGCTCAAATCCATAGCGCTTTGCATCAATTTCAACATGCGTAGGTAACTTTGCCTTTTGAATTTGAGCAGTGATCGCAGCTACAATAACAGTTGGGCTAAAACGATTGCCTATATCATTTTGAATGACAAGTACAGGGCGAACGCCTCCTTGTTCTGAGCCAACAACAGGAGATAGGTCAGCAAAATAAACGTCGCCACGTTTGACTACCAAGTCATTACCCCCCGCTTACTAAACGATCCACAGTATGATCAGCTTCATACTCTGCTAGAAAAGCCTCGGAAGCAATATTTAAGTTTATCTTTGCCATCTCCATATATCCACGTCTCATTGATTCGCGAATATGGCGTTTTTTTCGCTCACGAAGGTACAATTTTGTTGCTTGGTGAATAAAATCACTTCGGTTGCCATTTTCTTGTTTAACCATAAGATCGAGCTCCGATACTAAATTTTTCGGTAATCTTACTAGGATTTCTGTAGTTGCGCTCGCTTCAGACACAAACATACACCTCCAACATCAATACACACACCAATAGTCTCATCTTTCCTTATCATAACATTGATTAGCTTTAATGGAAAGTTAATTCTGTCAATTTCTACACTATTATCGTCAATTGATACCCTCTTTTATGCATGGAAGTTATTATTTTATTGTCTTTTATTCGCAGACTTTTTATGTTGACTCAGGAAGATGTATATTCAGCGCAAGATATAATTATTAACATCAATATGCTGCGAATCTCTTGTATAAACCCTCGGAACCCTTGCTGCAACCATGCAAGGGATTTCATAATTAATTGTTTCAAGATGCTTCGCTACTTCATCAATTGTAATTTCAGCACCTTTTTGTTTTCCAATAAATGTTACTTTTGTACCCATTTTATACATTTTAGGTAATTTAATCATCAATTGATCCATGCAGATTCTACCAACAATTGGCACTTTAACTCCATCTACTAATACTTCAAAATTGCTTAATTTACGAATCCAGCCGTCTGCGTATCCTACTGGAATAGTAGCAATCCATTCATCTTCTTTAGCTTCATAAGTAGCTCCGTAACTGATATGACTCCCTTTTTTGACTTTTTTAACATGCACAATACGGCTGTGCAGCGAAAAAGCTTGTTTTAACGGAATTGGCAAGACTTCTTTTAATTCCTCAGAAGGACTCAAACCATACATAGCGATACCTAAGCGTACGCCATTAAAGATATCTTTCGGACGACGAAGCAAGGCTGCGCTATTTGCACAGTGAATCATCGGAGGTGTAAAATTATATTCTTTCACAATTCGAACCATTTCTTCAAAGAATGTGTATTGTTCTTCAAAATAAGACGAGTTTAGCTCGTCTGCTGTTGCAAAGTGTGTAAACACTCCATCCAGCACGAATCCCGAATGAGAAGCGATGATCTTCATCGTTTCGTGTAATTCTTCTTTTGTTCTAACTCCCAAGCGACCCATGCCTGTATCTATTTTTAAATGCATATGCAGCTGACTGTTTTCACCTAGAATGGACGCCGCTTCTTCAATCCAAGCTTTGCTATAAGCAGTGACCGTTACATCCCACTCCAATGCAGTTTGAATGTGTAGGGTAGGCACGGCGCCTAATACTAAAATGGATTCCTTTATTCCTTTTTTCCGAAGAGCAATAGCTTCATCCAAAAAAGCTACAGCTAGCATATCAGCACCAGCTTGAAGCGCAATCTCTGCTACTTCTTTATCTCCATGCCCGTACGCATTCGCCTTCACTACGGCCATTAACGTTTTATGCCCCGGTATTAGTTCTCTTACATGATTCACATTTTGAAAAATGGCTTCTACATCAATTTCTGCCCATGTTTCTCTATAAAATGCATCCATTACTACGACACTTCCTTTTTTCAGAACCATTCTAAACGTACTTTCCTCTGTTAGTATAATACATCTATAGCCAAACTTCATCTCGATCTTTATTCAAATTAAGCAAGAACAAGCCTACATATATGCAGGCTTGTAAGCTTCTCTTATTTTCCCATCTGACTTTGCACAGATCTAGCAACTGTACTCAATTCATCTGGTGTTAGCTGATCAGAAGCCAGCATAAAGTCTACTCCATTATATGTCCAAGATAGACTTTTATCCGTTAAAGCTCCCACAGTAAAACCTAAATCAAATGGCTCTCCGGCAGTAACTGTAGATGTCGTTGTTTTTGCTACTTGCGCTTTTTCTTGTACAAGCGTAAACGGCTTTTCTCCTTTGTACATTAAAACGACTCTTTCGCCATTTTCTGTCTCAATTTTCTTTTCCTTGGACAGCTTTGTACCTTTTGGAACATCCTTAGGATAAAGGACGCTAAATGATTTCTGCTGAGCTAATGTCGGAACGTCAATCTTTGCACTTGTCATATTTCTTTTTGTATCAAAAGCCCCTTTATCAAACTTAGAATCGAATTTGACCTTAGAGAAATCAACTTTTATTAACACTTTATTATCCGTATCCATAATTTTAACCGAAACAGGCGCTAAGTCACTTTTGTTCAGCGTAATTTCTTGTTTAGGAAGCATCGTGCTATTTTGATAGTTGGTTTTTGTTTCAAAAATATAATGCTTATCCGTTGATTTAAAGCTTGCCTTTTCATCCTTCACAATATCTTGGACAAGGGATTCATACAAATAAGCTTGACTGCTATTTTGCGGCCAGTCACTTTGAAAACGAAAGCTTTTATTTAAGGCAGGCGTTAAAACAAAAACCCCTTCATCATTACGCAAAATCATTTGGCTTTGATCTTTCTTTGTATTTTTCAAATTCACTCGATAATACATAGGCTTACTATGCCAAATCTCTACATCATATACTTGAGCATCTTTCCCTGTATTTAATGTCATCTTAGCATCTGATTTATAACCCGCCATTTCTTGTACCTTGGCATCCAATGCATCTGTTACATCCTGCTGACTTTTTTCACCGCATGCTGATAAGGCTAAGAGAAAAAAGGCGCAAACAAATAAGCCAATCCATTTTTTATGCATTTCCCCAACTCCTTTATTTCGTATATTCACAGCTAAACGGAGAAGCAAGAACATATCTTGTCTCCCCTATCCACACTATGAATATATGAACAAGAAATAGTGAATATGCAGACTAGCTTGACAAGCGTTCAATAATTACTTGAGCAATTGCATAGTGCGCACTGTGGGAAATAGATACGTGTACGGACGCGTCCAGTGGTTGTTTTGTAACAATGTGGGGCTTTCCTCTTTCATCATTCACGATTTCGATATCTTGGAAGCTGAAATCTTTTCCTATTCCTGTTCCAAGAGCTTTCGAATATGCTTCCTTCACAGCAAATCTTCCTGCTAAAAATTCGACCTTACGTCGGCTTGATAGCTTTTCATAGCGTTCTTTTTCATTTTTTGTTAAAATCCGAGTAACAAAAGCGCTTTGACGCTGCACCATTTTTTCAATCCGCTCTAACTCTGTAATATCAATTCCAGTTCCTATAATCATTTTCATTTAATCCTCTCTTACAGAATAGTATATAAAAATGCCTTTATAAAAGGGAGTGACAAATATGTTCGTACGCACAGAAAATGCAGCTGAATTTAAACGTTTTTACCCTGTTACCTTCACGCTTATCTGCATCCACATTGCGCTATGGTTACTTGCCGCTCTTCCCTCAAACCTTGCAGAATCTTTTATACATCAGCTTATTGGTGTGAATAGCTTAATTTCTCAAGGAGACTACTGGCGACTTTTCACACCTATCTTTTTGCATCTAAGCTTTTCACACCTTCTTTTTAACTCATTTTCATTGTTCTTGTTAGGGCCAGGTGCTGAGCGTATTCTTTCTTCTTATAAGTTTCTTCTATTCTACCTTACGTGTGGATTTCTTGGAAATATCGTTACATTTCTAACCCAATCTTCTTTCTACAGCCATGTGGGTGCATCCGGTGCCATTTTCGGGCTGCTCGGGTTTTACCTCTACCTTGTAATAAAACAAAAGCATATGCTTTCTCAAAGTAACCAGCAAATCATTGTCGTCTTCTTAATTATTGGATTACTTTCAGGTCTGCTAACGCCAAGAACCAACAACACAGCTCATTTCGTTGGAGGTATTGCTGGATTTCTTCTCGCTTTTCTCGTGTTCAAACAGAAAAACAAGCCACAGATATGAGGCCTGCTTTAAGATTTAATATAAAAAGTGGATGAGTTAATAAATTCCACATCTTCATAAGACTTCAAGTCTCTTACTAACTGAAAGAGCGCTTCATCTTTTTTCTTAGCTTCAATCATGCAATCAATTTGCGGTATCGTTCCATTTACTTCTTTTAAAAAGCTGTAAAACCCATGAACATCGATATAATCTGCATGGGCTCTAAATTCTTTATCACTTTTAGGACTAGATATATGCATTTTTAGAGGAAGCGTTTCCTGTTCCCACGTTCTAGTGATACGGTCCCAATGCTCTTGCCATGGAGTTTCATCGTTGTTTGCCTGATGATGATGAAGATCAAAAATGATTGGGACATTTAGTTTTTCACATAAATACAAGACGTCCTTTATATGAAAGGTTGTATCGTCGTTTTCTAACATAATCATTTGCTGAAGGGATTGAGGTACAAGCCCCCAATTATGAATAAACTGCTCCAATGCTTTTTCTTTATCATTATAAGCCCCTCCGACATGTAAAACACAGCGATTTTGAAGAGGAATATCCATTCCTTTCAGCAACTTTTGATGCATGCGAAGAGTTTGAATAGAATGCTTAAAAACCTCTTTATCCGTTGAGTTTAAAACAACAAAATGATCCGGGTGAAAATCTACTCGCATTGGATGTTCTTTCAAAAATACAGAAATACGCTGAAGAGCATCCTTTAAAGGAGCTATGTAGTTCCATTCTTTTAGCGCCTCATGGTTAGCTAATGGAATTAACTTAGAACTGAATCGAAAAAACTCAATTTCACTCCACGCATTATGTTTTAATAAACGTAAGCAGTTTTCTAAGTTGGATATTGCAATACGTTCGAGCTTGCGAATGGCCGCTTCATGGTCTTTCACACGCTGAAATTGTGCAAAAGTCATTGTTTGAGAAGGAGAACTATTTTCCAAATGAACGCTCATCGCCACATAACCTAACCGAACAATGGTCGACATCAGTGAACACCCCATTTTATTTTACTCATAGTGTGCACCAATAAAATAGCAATTAACACATAAAAAAACGAGCCTGTTAAGGCTCGTTTTTATTTTACGCTTTGCTGCGAGAATCTTTACGATTACTGCTGCTATTACGATTTCTATTATCACTGCCGTTGCTTCCACCGCGACGCTTGTCACCAAAACGCTTTGAGTTTCCACGACGATTTTGCTGTGAGTAGTTTTTAGAGTTAGAACGTGAACGACCTCCGCCATTTCCACGTTTGTTTTTATCACCTTTTGCAATTACTGGTGGTTCAGCAGTTAATTGAATTGGTGATTCGTTTGGTTCTTTTGTAAATAATTTGATCGCTGCTGCCACTAATGAAACTGAATCGTGCTCTTCAAGTAACTCTTCTGCCAACTGTTTGTAGTAAGATAAGTTGCCTTGTGTCACAGATTCTGTTAATTTGTCAGCTGCAATACGCTGTTGACCTTCCATTGCTTCATCAAGCGTTGGAGGAGTAAGACGCTCCATTTTACGTTTTGTTGTACGCTCAATATTGTGTAACTGTCCAGTTTCTCTTGGCGTTACAAATGTCATAGCAGCACCCATTTTACCAGCACGTCCTGTACGTCCGATACGGTGTACATAGCTCTCTGGATCTTGAGGGATATCAAAGTTGTATACATGAGTAACACCAGAAATATCAAGTCCGCGTGCAGCTACGTCCGTTGCAACTAATACATCAATAGAACCTTCTTTAAATTGACGTAGTACAGATAGACGTTTCGATTGCGTCAAGTCACCATGGATACCTTGTGCAGAATAACCACGCATATTTAATGCTTCTGATAACTCATCTACACGGCGCTTTGTACGACCAAAGATGATAGCTAATTCAGGTGATTGCATATCTAAAAGACGAGTAAGGATATCAAATTTACGCTTTTCTTGTACTTCTAAATAATACTGCGTAATGTTTGGCATCGTTACTTCTTTTGCTTGTACTTTTACCACTTTTGGTTCGTTCATGAATTTTTCAGCAATGCGACGGATTGGAGTAGGCATTGTTGCTGAGAATAAAAGTGTTTGGTGGTTCTCAGGTACGTTTGATAAGATTTTTTCAATGTCTTCGATGAATCCCATGTTTAACATTTCATCTGCTTCATCTAAAATAACTGTATGAACATCTTGTAGACGAAGTGTACGACGATTAATATGATCTAGCATACGCCCTGGTGTCCCTACGATGATATGAGGGTGCTTTTTCAATGCACGAATTTGACGACTGATATCTTGACCACCGTAAATTGATAGCACGCGTACGCGCTTTGTTTGACCAATTTTGTAAAGTTCTTCAGATACCTGTACAGCAAGTTCACGAGTAGGAGCAATAATTAACCCTTGAATTGCATCTACGTTTACATCAACTTTTTCAATAAGAGGAATACCAAATGCCGCTGTTTTCCCTGTTCCTGTTTGTGCTTGTCCGATCAAATCGTGACCTTCTAGTGCTAATGGGATAGTTTCTGATTGAATTGGTGTTGCTTCTTCAAAACCCATTTTACTCACAGCTTTATTAAGCTGTTGACTTAATCCTAAATCTTGAAATAATGCCAAGTTTTTCAAACTCCTTTTATATTTAGACTATCTATATTTTACAAAAAAAAGCATTCTCCGAGGAAACGGAAAATGCTCTAAACGACTACTTCAATAAATTCAACGTTTAGAGTATAAGCGCCTCAAGACACTCAGACTACATCATAACACTATGGCTTTCCGTTTGCAATAGAGCTTACTTATACTCTTTTTAATATCACGGTAATTTATGCATCATTTTTGAGATAACTTCCTCAAGCTTCATGCCTCGAGATGCTTTCACTAAAACCACATCTTCTCTTGTTGTAATCGCTGTTAATTTTTTAACAAGCTCATCTTTCTCCTCAAAGTGCATTACCTTATCTTCTGCAAAATTATTTTTTGCTCCTTGCTCAATTTCAACAGATAAGGGGCCGTATGTTAGAACATAATCAATTTTTTCTGCTTGAATAAACTCTCCCACTTCTTTGTGGAACTCTTTTTCCTGATCGCCTAATTCAAGCATATCCCCGAGAACAAGAATTTTTTGCTTATAGCCTTCTAAATCATGCATCAACGTGATAGCAGCTTTAACGGACGTTGGGCTTGCGTTATATGCGTCATTAATGAAGGTCAGGCCATCTGTTCGTTTCACGAGCTCCATACGCATATTGGTTAGTTTTAATTCTTTTAATCCCTTAGCGATTGTTTCATTGTCTAGTCCAAAATAATGACCTACCGCAATAGCAGAAAGCGCATTGTGAACATTATGTTTACCTAATACCGGAATAAAGAATGGATATGTTGTTTCACGTGAAACAGTGAATGTTGTGCCTAACTCTTCAGCTGAAATAGCACTTGGATACAAATCGTTTTGTTCTGAGCTGCCAAATGTCACCGTTTCAAATACTGGATTAACAACGCGCGACGTTAAAAGTGGCTCATCACCATTATAGACAAGCTGACCTGTTGGCGCTAAGCCGCTTGTAATTTCTAATTTTGCCTCCGCAATTCCATCACGGCTTCCTAAGTCTTGAAGGTGCGATTCTCCGATATTTGTAATAATGGCCACATCAGGCTCCGCTAAATTAGAAAGAAACTCAATTTCCCCTCGGCTGCTCATGCCCATTTCTAAAACTGCAATATCATGAGTTTCATCTAAACGCAAAATAGTAAGCGGCATACCAATATGATTATTAAAGTTTCCATCTGTTTTCAGAACGCGGTAAGTTGTATCGAGCACAGCTTTCACCATGTCTTTTGCTGTTGTTTTTCCGTTACTTCCTGTAATGCCCACTACTTTAATATCTAACTCGTGACGATAGGATTTCGCTAATTGCTGAAGAGCTTCTAGCGTATCATCGACTAAAATAACACTAATGTCTGTCGGTGGATTTTCTTCATCTTTGTTCCACAGTGTAGCGAGCGCTCCGTTTTCAATTGCTTTATGAACAAATGCATGCCCGTTAAAACGTTCCCCTTTAATTGGGATATATAAATTACCTTGCTGAATGGTTCTCGTATCAATTGAGACTCCCTCAATTACAGCTGCTTCGTTTCCACTATGAAATATACTTCCTGGAATCATTGTAGCTAACTGTGTAAGCGTACGTTTAATCATTTTTGGTTTGCTCCTCTCGATATAAAGTTAACTATGGATAACATTAATTGAAACTAAACACAGAAACACTATTCATGATGAATAGTGTTGTGTGAGTTACATTGTGTGTTTAATTTGCTGCTTTTCGGTATGACGTTCAATTGCTAGTGATACAAGTTTTTCGATTAAATCTGGATATTCAACACCTGCGTGTTTCCACAATAACGGGAACATACTGAAAGGTGTAAAACCAGGCATTGTATTCACTTCATTAATAATGAATTTACCTTCTGATGTTAAGAAGAAATCTGCACGTACAAGACCAGATCCATCAATTGCTTTAAATGCTTTGATTGCTAGTGCTGACATTTCTTGATGCTGTTCTTCTGTAATTTCAGCTGGAATAATAAGGCCTGTATCGCCGTCTTCATATTTGGCTTTGTAATCGTAAAACGCTTTTTTAGGTAAGATTTCTCCAACTACTGAACAAGCTGCATCATCATTACCTAACACACCAATTTCAACTTCACGACCAATTGCTGCTGCTTCTACAATGATTTTCCGATCGAATAAGAAAGCTTCAACAAATGCTGCTTCTAACTCGTCGCGGTTATCACATTTGCTAATCCCAACGCTTGAACCTAAATTTGCTGGTTTAACAAAGCAAGGGTATCCAAGTGTTTCTACTTTTTCATAAGCAGCTGTTCGATCTGCTTCCCACTCGCGGCGGATAAATGATACGTACTCTACTTGAGGGAGACCTGCCTGTGCAAACAGCTGCTTCATTACAACTTTATCCATACCAGCTGCTGAAGCTAATACGCCGTTTCCAACATAAGGAATATTCAATAATTCTAATAATCCTTGTACCGTACCATCTTCTCCATTTGGACCATGAAGAAGTGGGAAAATAACATCTAGCTGATCATCTGTTTTTGAATCTGTTAATGCAAACATTTCCGTATTCAATGAAACTGGTGAAATAGCAGTTCCATTATCTTGAATTTCTAATTGAGCAACCGTTTCAAGCGGACCAGTCAGCTGTGTGCCGCGAATCCACTTTCCTGTTTCTGTAATGTAAATTGGATGCACTTCATATTTATCGTGATTAATTGCTTTTGAAACTGCTAGAGCTGTTTGTAAAGATACTTTATGTTCAGCGGATTTTCCTCCGTATAAAAGGCCAAGCTTAATTTTCACTGATGTTCCTCCTAACACATATTCATCTTTTCTATTTTATCATGCACGTTTAGATAGTAAACAGAAATATTAACTATTATTACGTATGTCAAAATAGCTAGGCTTGTGAAAGAAATTCCATCGCCTACCTTTATTATTTAGAATCATCTTTCCCAATGGCTCATTTATTCTTGAAAAAACTTTCTTGATTTTAAATCTTTTTTAAAAGTTTATTTGTAAAGTTTATTTATGCTAAAGATAACCATCAACAATCGAAACTATAGTTCTGGTACAAATCAGGAGGTTCAACAAACATGAGTAAAATGGGCAAGAAGATGATTGCTGCATGCAGTGTAGCCATTGGAAGTATTTATGCAACGGGCTATATAAACACTCTATCTGATGCACAAGCTGTTCAAGTCACACCGGCTCATCATCAGAAAAAAACGACAGATCAGACAGACAATCAAACGATTGTCAATGACAGCTGGGGAGAAGATATAGCTTCGTCTAATAAAAACCAGTCATCAGCAAGTACCGAAAGTTCTGCTCCTAAAACAAAATACAAAGATGGTACGTATTCTGGCCAAGGAAGCAACCGTATCGGAACCGTCTACGTATCCGTGACCATTAAAAACGACCGAATTGATACAGTTGAAATTACAGAAGCAGATACTCACTATTCTCAAAGTTACATTGAGGACCTTCCGTCTCAAGTCGTACAAAGACAAAGCTCAGACGTCGACGTCGTGAGCGGAGCAACACTTAGTACAGAAGATTTTCAAAATGCCGTGGATGACGCACTTCAGCAAGCAATGAATGCATAAAGGAGAAACGAACGATGTCCATAAAAACGTATAGCCGCTCTGTATTATGTATGGGAACAACCGTCTCACTTCAAGTAATTGCTCCGCAATCAGAGGAAGCAAATGTCCTTCACCATATTTCAAAGGCATTTACTATTTTTAAAGCCGTTGAAACGACGTGCAGTCGATTTGATGCGAAAAGCGAAGTGATGAAACTAATTAGACATGTCAAAGAACCCGTTTCTGTTAGTCCTCTATTATTTGAAGCCCTTTATTTCGCTGTCTTAGTAGCAAATGAAACGTATGGAATCTTTGACCCAACGGTAGGAAAACAATTAGAAAACCGAGGTTTTAACGAACATTACTTATATGGAAATTCCATACAAACGGACGAAGCAGTCGATTCTGGAAGTTATAAAGATATCGTATTGGATACACATAAAAAAACGGTTCTCTTACAAAAACCGATGATTATAGATCTTGGAGCGGTTGCCAAAGGATTAGCTATTGATTTGGCTGCCCGCTCCCTTCCTTATCAGCATTTTATGATTAATGCCGGAGGAGACATTCTAGTTAAAGGACTCAATCAACACGGAGAGTTATGGAAAGTCGGGATTCAGCACCCTCGGATTCAAACGCAGTCATTACTGACTTTACGTGTAACAGATACGGCTGTCTGCACATCAGGAAATTATGCTAGAAAAAATAAGACGCAACCATCCATGCATCATTTGGTTAATCCCTTATCTCCATCCACTCGAAGCAGTCTAATGAGTTGTACAGCGATTGCTCCTTCTGCCATGATGGCCGATGCATTATCTACATCAGCTTTTATTTTAGGAGCGGAAAAAGGAGTAAATTTATTGAATGATGCCGACATACGCGGCGTACTCTTCGACTCTAGTTTCACTCCTTTTTTCACATCAGATATGGAGGAATTAATGAATTATGACCACACGTTCTGAACGAAGAAGCGGTGTTAAATATATTAGTACACCAAAAGGTTATATTATTGTAGATGAAAACAAACCAAAAGAAATAAGTCGGTGGGCGCAGCTAGTTAAAACACCTAAAAGATACGTGATGGCTATGCTGCTGCTTTTAACCTTATTAGGTGAATTCAACTCTTCTGCCTTTCAAGGATTAGGACACCTACTGCTTGCCATATGCTCGGCGGCCGCCTTAGATTTAGGATTTTCTTTTGCTTATAAAAAGAAAATTCAGCTCCCTGACGGCGGGATCATTACTGGATTAATTATTGCCTTAGTGCTTAGCACATCTACACCGCCTTCGGTCACATTTTGCACCGTAGCTGTAGCGATTTTATCCAAGCACTTAGTAAAAGTAAAAAAGAAGCCTATTTTTAACCCTGCCGCTTTTGGTCTTCTCTTTTCGCTTATTGTCTTTTCAAGCGGCCAAAGCTGGTGGGGAAGCTTATCTTTACTACCCGTCTGGCTCATTGTATTCGTGTTTGTGACAGGGTACCTTGTGACAAGCAAAGTAAATAAATTCCCTCAAGTATTTGCGTTTTTAGGCGTGTATTTTGCTATTTTTGCGATTATGTCATTAATAGGAGTAGGTGATGTAGCGGATGCTTTAAGAGCTCCTTTTGTCAATTCTGCTTTATTTTTAGCCTTCTTTATGGTGACGGATCCGCCAACTTCTCCTGCGAAGTATAAAGACCAAATTAAATTTGGGCTGCTTGCGGGGGCAATTAGCGCCGTAGATTACTTAGTTTTTGGCGGCCTCGCCTATTTATTAATTGGCCTGTTACTTGCTAATGCATGGAAAGCATGGAAGGCTGCAAACAAAAAAGTGATGAAAAAAGCTGCCTAATGACAGGCAGCTTTTTTCATAGCGGAATTTTCACATAAAATTCCGTACCCACGTTTTTTTGACTAAAAACCTTAATTTCTCCGTTATGGGCTTGTACAATCCATTTGGCAATCGCCAGACCTAATCCTGACCCTCCTTCGGCACGGGCTCGGTTCTTATCACTTCGATAAAAACGATCAAACACATACGGAAGATCTTTCGCTTCAATTCCAATGCCTGTGTCTTTGACAATTAGCATCATAGAGTGGTGATGTTTCTTTAGACTAATATGAATACTTTCTCCAGGTGGGGTGTACTTAAAAGCGTTGTCTAATAAAATCATACATAGCTGATGAAGTCGTTCTTGATCTCCTCCACACATTAACGATTCAATTTCCCTTGTGAAGTGCAGCTCTTTTAGTTCAAATATAGGCTCAAACTGATTAGCTACTTTATCAACGAGCTCACCCATATTAAAGACCGTTTTGTTTAGCAGCTGTGCACTTGAATCAGATCTAGCCAGTGTTAGTAAGTTGCCAACCAGCTTCGTCATCCGTTTCACTTCGTTTAAGCTTTGATAAATATTTTCGCTTTCTTGCTCAATCGTATGATTTGGTCGTCTAAACAATAGCTCGAGATGCGTTTGCATCACGGAAAGAGGCGTCCTTAACTCATGGGAAGCATCTGCAATAAATTCGACCTGTTTGTTCCAAGACTTTTGGATAGGCACAAGCGCTCGATTGGCTAAAAACAAGCCAGCTACAAGCGAAAGAAGCAGTCCAATAAAAGCTGAAATGATAAGAAGAAAAGCAAGGTGCTCTAAGGTTTGAGTTTCTGGATCTACGTTTAAGACAAGTTGAATTGTTGAAACGTCTTGATCTTTTATATATCCTTCGTTTTTCACATTCATCACTCGATAAGCATGACCGTTTACTTCTTGCGACGTTTGGATTTTTCCTTCTGAGAGTGCAGGCTTAAAGTCGTCAATATCGTTTGTATATAACCCTTTTTTAGGTGTAATTTTGATTAGTTTTTTATCACTGCTCCAAAGTAAAAACGCAACGCGCCGTTCTGTTTCTCTCTCATTGTTTTCTTGGATCTCATGTAAGTTTCTTTTTTTAACCTGCTCGCTCATCTCACTTAGCCGATTGTCCGGGTTTAAAAAAATAAGATGCTGCATGTAAAAATACAAAACTACACTAAAAATGCTCAAAATAACCATCAGCACCATTGTGTTAAATAACACAAGCCTGATTCTCGTCTTTTTAAACATGCTCTTCCCCTTTTAACATAAAGCCTACGCCTCTCACTGTACGTACATAACCGTCACAATTAAAAGGCTGAAGCTTCTTTCTTAAATGGTGAACATAGACATCTACTACACCCACTCCTACGTCAGATGTAAACCCCCATACCCGATTAAAAATTTGATCTCGAATAAGGATTTGTTCTTTATTTCGAATAAAGTATTCCAAAAGCTGAAATTCTTTAATCGTTAACGTTAGGGCACTCCCATTTATTATAACTTCATGATTGGCTTCTCGTATAGAAATGGGACCATATGAAATCATGCCTTCTTCTGCCTGCAAGTCTCTGAGCATCACTCTTAACCTTGCAAAAAGTTCAGCCATGGCAAAAGGCTTAACCAAATAATCATCAGCTCCATAATCAAGTCCTTTCACTCGATCTTCTACACTATCTTTTGCAGTAAGAAAAATAACTTTCGTCAGCACCTTTTGTTTTCTTAGCTTTTTTAGTATGTCAAGCCCTGTCATACCCGGCAGCATAATATCTAAAATCAAGGCATCATAAATATTCTGCTCTGCTAAAAACAAACCTTCATCTCCTTCAGACGCACAATCCACTTCATATCCTTCTTCTTTTAAGCCTTCTACGATACCGTGTAATAATGAAGCATCATCTTCTACCACAAGTACACGCATATCAAATTCCCCCTTTTGTGAGTACCTAAGTAAGCATTATCTTAGCATGTCACTTTTAAAAATATTTTAAAACTAGCGTGTTATCATCTCTTATACTTTATAAAAAAAGTTATGCCTGCAAGCAGGCATAACTTTTAACTAAACGCTATTTATGATCAGGACGTCGGTAAATGAACACCGCTTCTTTTGGCAGTTTACCAAACAAAAAGCTAGCAAACGGTAAAAGACGATGACATCCCCAAATGATGAGGTAACAGCCCGCTAATGTTAGAATATAGCGTGCCAAGATTTCAAAGTGAAACATGTAGTTTCCTTGTATTGGTACTGCTTTTGCCACAAAGTTTAAAACCATTGGATGAATCAAGTAAAATCCAAACGAGTACATGGCAATATTTTTAACAACCGTCACGGACTTCATAGAAAGCTTTTCAGCTAATATCTCTGCAATTCGGAAGAAGAAATAACTTCCCACCACCAAATAAATTGTATTAACAGCCTCATACGTAAAGCCTGAAATTTGAATTGTCTTCATTGTGTATAAGTGATAATTTAACAGTGAAATAGCTATTCCCGATCCGAGCGTCACCAGAAATAATACAATATTTGAACGACTATACTTTTTATCCACTTGTTCGCGATAATAAACACCAATCCAACCGCCGAGTAAAAACGTAGCCATCGTATTTAAAAATAAATTAAATGAAGTGATATGATACTTATTGTTAAGCATTAAATAACCAAGCTGAATGATAATACCAAACAGCCACATGTATTTTTTAAAAATGGTTACTTTTTGTGCTAGCCATACAAAAATCGGCAGCACGAGATACACTTGTACAATTAAAAAGATAAAATGAAGCTGATAGTAAGACTCTCCGCGTAAAATACGTTTCACAATATCAGCTGCATTTAATTCTGTTGCTCCCACATAGTACGAATAAAATTCATAAATAAGTGCCCAAATAACATAGGGAACTAAAATATATGTCACTCTTCGAGCATAATACGTTTTCCATAAAGTCTTTGTTAACGGCTTGTTAATATAACTATAAAAGAAAACTAAACCTGTGATCACAATGAAGATCCCTGCTTCAATTCGAACAATTCGGTTAAGGAAATGATATTTCTGATAAGCTTCGCTTGCAAATGGCAGTACCGTTGCATAAGCTGCTGTTACATGTACGAGCACAACCATCATCATAGCGAATAATCGTAAAAAATAAATGGATTGAATATGCTGCTTTTGTTTTTGCTTCACTTTTTCTCTCCTATATAATGTGAAATATAAATTCTAGATGAATAATAGAACATTCAATTTTTTCTTATCTTTCCCGTTTTACAAATAAAAAAGCTAATAACATAAAATAAATGTTATTAGCTTTACTCGTTTGTATTTTATCTTTCCTCTTGCTATCACGCAACTGAATTTACAAAAACAATAAAGAACTTGAGTATAAAGGCCTAATTAAGTGCCTTTTATTTACGGTGCATTTTAAATTCTAAAAATAACTCATTATAATAAGCAAGCATTCGTTTGCCTAAGTTATTATATACTTCAAGCTTATTGGTTAGTTCTTCATCCGGATAAAAACGTTCATCTTCCGCTACTTCTTTCGGCAAATAATCTAGCGCTTTTTCATTAGGTGTAGAATACCCTACATATTCTGCATTTTGAGCAGCGTGTTTAGGATCTAGCATAAAATTCATGAATTTATGTGCACCTTCTACGTTTTTAGCCGTTTTTGGAATAACCATGTTATCGAACCATAAATTCGAACCTTCTTCTGGAACAACGTAATTCAGCTTATCGTTTTCACTCATAATTTCAGAAGCATCACCTGACCAAACAACGCCAACTGCCGCTTCTTCATTTGCTAGGAGCATCTTAATCTCGTCTCCTACAATGGCTTTAACATTTGGTGTTAATGTATCAAGCTTTCTTTTTGCTTCTTGAAGATGGGCTTTATTCGTATCATTTAATGAATAATTTAAGCTGTTTAGCCCCATTCCCATCACTTCTCTAGCGCCATCTGCAAGTAAAATTTTATTTTTCAGCTTAGGATCCCATAAATCATTCCAACTTTTTATCTTCTTGCCATGAATCATATTAGAGTTATACACAATACCCACAGTTCCCCAAAAATAAGGAATAGAGTACTTATTGCCAGGATCAAAGGATAAGTCTAAAAAACGCGGATTAATGTATTTTAAATTAGGCAGCTTCGAATGATCAATTGGCAATAGTAAATTTTCTTCACGCATCTTGCTAATCGCGTACTCAGAAGGCACAGCAATATCAAATGTTGTACCACCTTGTTCAATTTTGGTCATCATTGCTTCATTCGAATCAAAGGTCTGATAAATGACTTTAATTCCGGTTTCTTTTTCAAACTGATTCACTAAATCAGGATCAATATAATCTCCCCAATTATAGACAGTCAGCGTATCTCCTCCAGAGTATCCTTCGGCATTGTTCAAATGATGAACCACATACATAAGAACGAAAGAAAGGATGACGATGAAGATAAACGGCTTTGCTAATTGCTTCATTTTCCAGTCGCCACCCCTTTCACTTTATTGCTATATCGCTGACTGATAAAGTAATAACCAATCACAATCAGCACGGTAAACATGAAAATAAGAGTAGAAAGAGCATTGATTTTCAGCGAGACCCCTCTTCTTGCTAACGAGTAAATTTCTACTGAAAGCGTGGAAAAACCGTTCCCGGTCACAAAGAAAGTAACGGCAAAGTCATCCAAAGAGTAAGTTAAAGCCATAAAAAAGCCTGCAAAGATACCAGGACGAATAAATGGCAATACCACTTTCGAAAGTACTTCAAAGCGGCTTGCTCCCAAATCACGGGCTGCATCGAGCAGTGTCGGACTCATTTCCTGCAGCTTAGGCAGAACCATGATGACCACAATCGGTACACTGAATGCAATATGTGCTAATAATACCGATATAAATCCGAGCTTTACACCGATAATGGTAAATAGAATTAAAAAAGATGCGCCAATAATAACATCTGGACTCACAATTAACACATTATTAAATGTTAACAGCGTATTTTGAACACGTCTACGCTTCACGTATACGATAGCAAGTGCTCCTATCACGCCAATAATCGTTGAAATAACCGAAGACAATAGAGCAATAATTAAGGTATTCAAGACAATAATGAGCAAACGTGTGTCTTGAAACACTTCTTTGTACCAATCTAACGTAAACCCTTCAAATTCTCGCATGTTTCCTCCGCTGTTAAAAGAGTAATACATTAAATAGAAAATGGGCGCGTATAAAATGAAAAAGACAAAAAATAAATAAAGGTGGCTGAACTTCCACTTTCTCTTCACTTTACACCCCTCTCTTTCCAGTGCCCGTTATGAGCATCATAACGGCCATCGCAATAATTAAAAAGACGGCAATTGTAGCTCCCATGCCCCAATCCTGCGTCACTAAAAAATGTTGTTCAATCGCCGTTCCCAGTGTAATAACGCGGTTTCCAGCAATTAAACGCGTAATCATAAAGAGTGATAGTGCTGGAATAAAAACAGCCTGACAACCTGATTTAACCCCTTCTAGCGTTAGCGGAAATACCACGCGCTTAAATGTCACCCATGAAGATGCTCCCAAGTCTCGAGAAGCGTAGATAAGCGAGGGATTAAGTTCTTCTAAAGAGTTAAAAATCGGCAAAATCATAAAGGGGATAAAAATATACACCGATACAAATACAAAACTAAAGTCAGTAAATAAAATTTGATGAGTGCCAAGTCCCAGAAATTCAGTAAATTTATTAACCGTACCGTACGTGCCAAATATACCTAAAAAAGCATAAGCTTTTAATAATAGGTTAATCCACGTCGGTAAAATAATCAGTAAAAGCCAAAGCTGCTTATGCTTAAGCTTCGTTAGTAAATAAGCTGTGGGATAAGAAAAAACCAAGGAAAATAACGTAATTAAAAAGGCATACCAAAATGAGCTCAGCGTCATCTGTAAATAAACAGGGGTAAAAAATTTCTTATAGTTTTCAAGCGTCAGCTCATTATCAATGCTAAAAAAAGAATAATAGACAACTAATACAATGGGAGCAACTACAAAAAGCAAAATCCATAACACGTACGGGACTAAGTAAATATTTCTTGATTTAGTTTGCATGGTAATCCTCTTCATAACCTTCGAGTCGCTTATCGAATTCTTCTTCCGTTTCATTAAATCGCATAACATGAATAGCTTCAGGTTCGAAATATAAACCAATTTCTTCGCCAACCGTTGCCTTTTTCGTAGAGTGAACGAGCCACTCATTCCCTGCATGGTCATAGCCTAAAATTTCATAATGGACTCCTCTGAACAGCTGTGAATCTACACGAACCTGCAGCTTCCCTTGATCGGAGCTTGTAATGGCTAAATCTTCAGGTCGAATCACAATTTCAACCTGCTCATTTTGGTTTAACCCTTGATCGACACATTCAAATTGCTGGCCGCCAAACTCCACTAAGAAGTCAGCAATCATTTTACCTGGCACAATATTTGATTCACCAATAAAATCAGCAACAAAACGATTGATTGGCTCATCATAAATATCTGTAGGTTCCCCGCTCTGCTGAATTCTTCCTTTATTTAAAACAAAGATTTCATCGGACATCGCAAGCGCTTCTTCTTGATCGTGCGTAACAAAAATGAACGTAATACCTAGACGGCGCTGTAATTCTCTTAACTCGTATTGCATTTCCGTACGCAATTTTAGATCAAGAGCTGAAAGCGGCTCGTCCAGCAAAATAACTTCAGGCTGATTTACAATTGCTCGTGCAATGGCTACGCGCTGTCTTTGGCCGCCCGACATTTCCTTCATTTCTCTGTTTTCATATCCTTCTAAGTTAACAAAACGAAGGGCTTCTTTAACTTTTATTGTAATATCAGCATTTTTCATCTTCTTGATTCGAAGACCAAATGCTACATTTTCAAACACATTCAAATGGGGGAAAAGCGCGTAGTCTTGAAAAACCGTATTAACCTGACGTTTGTTAGCCGGGACATCATTAATTCTTTTCCCATTAAAATAAATCGTTCCGCTTGAGGCTTCCGTAAAGCCTGCAATTAATCGTAAAATCGTTGTCTTTCCACATCCCGATGGACCTAAGAGGGTATAAAACTTCCCTTTTTCAATTTCAAAGCTTACATGATCCAATACAACTGAATCATTATCATATTGCTTGGTCACATTTTCAAATTGAATAATTGTATTCGTAGATGTCATTTCACTTCACCTCTTTTGTTCTATAAATAAGACTCTGTCGCCACAATAATTAACTCTGTTATTCCGTCATGAGCATTTAAAATCTGATGTTCTTCAGAAGCTTGAAAATAAATGGTTTCTCCTTGTTTGGCTTCATATATTCTGCCTCCAAGCTTCACCTTCACACACCCGCGCAAAATATAGCCAAACGTTTCTGAAAGAGAAGGCTCAAATCTCTTAAATGCACCTTTTTCATGAAGAATAAGACGAATTGGCTCCATTTCTTTTTCATTTGACTCATGCACAAGCCACTGAATATGGTAACCTTTTTCATCTTCGCAATAACTCGTGTAGTCTTCCTCTCTGTATACAACCTTTTGAACATGCGTATCAATTTCAAAGAATTCTTTCGGTTCGCATCCTAGCACTTCCAAAATACTAAAAAATGTTTCTAAAGACGGCGAACTTAAATCGCGCTCTAGCTGTGAAATATAGCCTTTGCTTAAATCAGTACGTTCTCCTAGCTCTTCTTGTGTTAAACCTTTTTTTAATCGTAAATTTTTAATTTTCTTTCCTATTTCCATACTCTCGATCCTCAACTGTATTTAAAATTAGCAAACAGCATGAATGATTGTTCATGCTGTTCCAAGCTCAAGTTTTGTTTTACTTAACTTAAAGTTTACTTTTAACCTTAAAATATTATACATGAATTATTTTTTAGTACAACCTTAAACACTTAAAAAATAAAAACTCCTTTTATTTAAAAGGAGTTTTTATTTTCATTTATACAACTTATGCGTTTCGTACTGTTTCCCGGATAATGTATCAAACTCAACTTCATGGTAATCTTGAAGGTCTTTTGCAGCTTTTTTAGATAGCGCTGCCGGATCATCCACTAGCTTTCCTTTTGAATCTATATACATATTTGAACGAAAAGCCGGCACTTCTGTTTTCATTTGATTCAACTGATCGTAGAACAGATTACTTTTGTAACCAAGAGATTGAGCAAGCGTCGGAGCAATATAAATAGGACTCATCGTACCGAGATTTTTATCTATTTTCGTATCGTAATTAGATAAAAATAAGAGCGGTGTCTCATAAAATTTTTGAGATGTTTGCTGCGTTTTCTCGTTTCCAAAACCCGTTTCTTTGTAAGCTTGAAGGTTTTGTCCAAGTGCTGGCAAATGATCTCCCCAAAATACTACAATGGTCGGCTCGTCCAGCTTTTGAATTTCATCGTTCAATCGTTTTAAAGCAGCATCTGAACGTTTAATTCCTTCAGCATAAATTTCAATTTCCTTTTGCATTTCCGGTGATAACCCTTTACCGGTTACTTTAATGGTTTCCTGACCATTATACTTATCCGCTGAATAAGGAAGATGATTTGCAATCGTTACAGCATGCACAAATGCAGGCTTTTTCGACTGACGAAGCGTATCGAGCACTTCATCAACTACCGCTTCATCGGAAACGAATTCTTTGTTATCTTTTTGCGTATGCTTCATTTGATCAATAAACTTCACTTGATCAAATCCCAAATTTGGGTACACATTTTGCCTCATATAAAGCATACCGCTGTTTGGATGCATAGCTGTTGTAGCATAGCCTTGTTTTTCTAAATAAGAGACAAAAGATGGATATTCTTTTTTACTCAATACATGCTGATAAGGAAGGCCTCCAGGGTTAAAGAAAGACAAAGAGTAGCTCGTCAGCGCTTCAAACTCCACATTAGCTGTCTCTCCGCCAAATGAAGGACTTAAAGACCACCCGGAAGGATATTTCTTTTGAAGTTCTCTTGTATTTTTCATTGGATCTTCAGAGAATGTCACGTTAAGCTTTGTTGGATCCCAAAACGTTTCGTTCATCACAAACACGACGTTTGGTTTGACTTCAGCCTTGCTTTCTTGTGTTTTCTCTTCCTTTGACTGAATGCGCTTTGCTACTTTCGCCATAGCTTCTTCTGAGTAGTCATCTGGCTCTTGGAGTACATCTGTTTTAATATTTGAAATCATGCCAATAACAGGTCCATTATAGTAATAATTATTTTGCTGATTCCACGGCATCAGCGCAGCATATTGATCATAATATTTTTGAGCAAACGAGTGTTCAAAGAATAAAAATGATTTCATTAAAAAGATGAGCGGCAGAATCATAATAATTCGAAGAAACCATCGAATTTTAATTTTCGGCAAGAAAAACCAAAGAGCGATCAGTACGATAATAGATCCAATAACTCCTATTACAATGGGAATTGAAATCGAATCTTTAATCATTGGAATAACTTCTTTTAACTGACTGGCCTGAATAAAATCGTTCGGGAACAACGGTTCATTTCGAAAGATTTTTTTATAATAGTTTACAAGAGCTAAAATAAAATACAGAACAAAGGTAATTCCAGCTCCTAAATAAGCTTCCCCTACTAGCATAATGATCGCTAGTGTTAACAGCGAAAGTAAAAATACCGTAAAAAGATAGCGTTCGGGATATACTTGCATCCACTCTATTGTTTTGCCTGGATTATGTATATCAATATGATAGATAACAAAAACCATAGCAGAAACGGCTGCTACGGCAATTGAAAACACAATTGCCGTAAAAATGGCATACCACTGCGAACCTTGTATTCTCTCTATCTGATTAAATTGAAGTAGCAAATAGAAAGTGAGCGCCCATAAGATAAATGAGCATCCCCCTATTAATACTACGAACCCAGCTGTATGGATTTGGGCCCAGTCAAACAATATTTTTGTGTCATTTGATACATTAAACATAACAACACTGTATAAAAAAACGCTAAGCAGACCATACGCTGCCAGCATTGGCAAAGAACGATACAAATGTTTAAACATAACCTTAAGCCTCCTATTTACAATATCTTAACACTTTTAATATAATTTTAACATTCCTATCTCTCTCGCTTTCACGCCTAATTTTCCCATAATCATACCACTAACATTTCCCGAGAAATTCCACACAAAAAAAGCCCGCTTTTCTTATAAAAAGACGGGCCTCTTAGCCGTTTTATACGTATGTAAAAATTGCTGTTATGAACGCTCTTTCACTGCTTCTGCTTTTAGCAAATCACGAATTTCTGTTAAGATCTCTTCTTCTTTTGACAGAACAGCCACTTCTTCCTCTACTTTCTCTTCTTCTTTTCTCTTAAAACGATTAAAGAAACGAATAAATAAGAAAATCGAGAATGCGACAATTAAGAAATCAACAATTGTTTGAATAAAAGATCCATATAATACCGTAGCTTTTCCAACTGTGAAGGATAAATCTTTAAAGTCTATCCCTGCTAACAACAAACCAATCAGCGGCATAATAATATCATTTACAAGAGACGTGACAATTTTTCCAAATGCCGCTCCAATAATAACCCCGACAGCTAAATCTAATACGTTTCCACGTAAAGCAAACTCTTTAAATTCTTTAAGCATCTGTTTCTTTCACCTCCTGCCCTTCATTTCAAACTTTCATGATAATACATCCTAAATTAAACAGACAAGGTGCATTTTCATTTTTTTCTTTTTTATGAGATATATACCAGACCTTTAGTTGTATTTCTGCCCAGATTTTTACTTTATATTCGCTTATAAATAAAATGCACTTTCAGTTTTCATTCAGGAAAGATTCATATTCAGTCCATTTTCCTTTTATACACTAATAGCATGTAATTCATTAAATATGTAAACGAACAATAGAGGAGATGGCTAGAACGTGAGAAAAATTATACTGCAAGCAGCTGCTTTATGCCTCGCAGCTATTATCAGCATTTCTTATACAGCAAGTGCGGCGAATGCAAGTGAAAACGCAGCAAGTGGAGATTTAATTATTAATAAAAAAACAAATCAGCTTGCTTATTTTCATAATGGAAAGTTAGAAAAGACGTATTCAGTAGCTACGGGAAAAACATGGAGCGATACGCCGGTAGGCTTTTTCAAGATTGTTAACAAAATTAAAAATCGCCCTTACTATACAGGGCATATTGCAGGAGGCGCTTCTAATAATCCTCTTGGCTCTCGCTGGCTAGGGCTTAATGCAAACGGCACAACCGGCGACACATACGCTATTCACGGCAATAACTCAGAAGATAGCATCGGCAAATATGTAAGCCACGGCTGCGTACGAATGCATAATGCGGATGTGGAAGAATTATTCAATAAAGTGGCAGTAGGAACATCTGTAACTATTACGTATTCATCCAAAACCTTTGAAGAGCTGGCAAAAGTATACGGCTACGGACAGCTATGAAAAAATAAAAGCTTATCCAAGAAATCTGGATAAGCTTTTATCCTTCTCTATTCCCATACATGAGCTCCGTACTGTGTGAATATAGCTCAATAATATTCCCAAACGGATCTTCACAATAAACCAAGTAATAAGGTTTTCCAGGTCTTGTATTCCATACTTGGCTTCGCTTTTTACCACCTGATTGTTCGATTTTATCCGCTAACTTTTCCACGTCCTCGGCTATTAAACACATGTGAAAATAACTTTGATACTGCTCATCGCTGTCTTTTAATACAAGAGGCCTTTGCGGCTTATTAAATTCAAACAGTTCAATGCCTACCTGGTTGTCAGCTGTCATGTGAGCATTTTTCATTTTTTTGATATGAGACCCCAGTAAATCTTGAGTCATATTTTCAGCTTTTTCTTCCTCCGCATTAAACGTATAAGGACCGGAAATCAGCTTAAAACCTAAAACTTTTCCATACCACTGCACGGCTTCTTCTACATCAGGTACAGCTAATCCAACGTGCGTAATAGCTACCATTTTATCACCCTCCTATACACAAACATTCCCTTTCTGCTAAAAGAAAAACAGCCCATTTAAAATGGACTGTTTACACGCACTAAATTCATTTACGATTTTAAAGCATTATATTGAGCAATGATTTCTTTTGTTAAATCATTACTTGCCTCTAACCCACTAATCTCTTTTAATACATACTCAATATCATACTCATGAATATTCGCTTGAAGCTTCATAGCCTCTTTATCTTCTTGCGGGTCAAATAAAAGCGCAGCGGCGATAGCCTTTGCTAAGTAGGTATAAGAAAGGCCCGCTTTTTTTGCTTCTAGCGCTGGACGAATCAAACGATCTTGAGGTCCAAGCTTGCGAATTGGCGCTCTTCCTACCCTTTTAACTGAATCATTTAAATGAGGATTTTTAAAGCGCTCAATGATTTTAGTAATATAGGCTTCATGTTCCTCTCTATCTAAGTCATATCTTTTAATTAGATAGTTTCCTGTTTCTTGTAGCGTTTGCTGTACTTGTTCATAAATATCTGAATCTCTTAACGTTTGATCAATTGTTTCTTTTCCTTTTAAATAACCAAAATATGCAATTACCGCGTGTCCCGTATTCACTGTAAATAACTTTCTTTCAATAAAAGGAGCAAGGTCAGGCACAATCGTCATTCCTTCTACAAACGGAATATCTTCAGGTGCCTCTACTACCCATTCATAATAGGATTCTACTAAAACATCAAGCGAACCTTGGTCATGTTGAATAGGCACGATACGATCTACAGCTGAATTGAAGAAAAAGACCTTATTTATCATATGAGCTTTTGTCTCTTCATCCAGTGCGTCAAAAATATAGCCTTTTAATAAATCTGTTGCAGAGATTTGATTTTCACATGCAATAATATATACATTTTCGTCGCTTGCTTTTACACGTTCAGCCAAACCTTTAGCAATTAAAGGAGCAATTCGCGGCAGAACGTTCGGTCCGATGGCCGTCGTAATGTACGTTGCTTCTTTAATCGCTTTAATGACCGCTTGTTCTTGTGTCAGATTATTTAAACCAGATACGTTTTGAACAGCTAATGTCTCGGGATGCTCTGCGGCTGTTATTACGTTATACCCTTTATCTGCGTTTAACTGATTAATAACCTTTTCAGCAATATCTACGAATGTGACGTGATAGTTGCTTTGAGAAAACAATGCCCCAATGAATCCTCGACCAATATTGCCTGCTCCAAAATGAACTGCTTGCTTCACAAAAATCATTCCTTTATCAAATTATTTCGAAGGTACTCATGAAACGTATCCTCTAGCTTTTTGCGAATTATCTCTTCGTTCGAAGACGAAAAAATCATCATTGCTTCATGATCTTCAATTAAACTGGTACTAATTAAACTTAAAATTTCTTGCTGTGCTTCACTTAACTCTTCAGGTGCGAGCATTAATAGAAGGTTACGCGCCTGCATGTTTGTTCCGTCCATACCTTTAACTGTGCAAGGCTGTTCTAAATGTGAAACTTGAAAAATCAGCTCTTTCACGTGATGTTCACGGCAATGGAACAGTGCCATACTCGTTTGCGGAATGCCTAAACCGCCTTTGTTTTCTCGTTCCTTAAGCTGATGAATAACGCAGCTGGCATTGGTTATTAAACGTTCTTTTTCAGCAGCGCGTACTACGTGCGAAATCACTTGATCGTGACTCACTTCATCCGAAAATCGATACATCCTAAGGTTTTGAAGAATTGATTCGATACTTCCATGCACATCTTTAATTTGCTTCATCGTTTCCTCAAAAGACGGTTTTTCTGTAGAAGCGGTCTTATTTTTATATTGGAACGAACGGTAGTCCTTATCTTTGGTTAACTTTTGAATGTTTTTCTGTAAAAAATTCTGGACGGATTGAATATCCTCTTCCGTTAAGAGTGGATTGACTAAAATGTAATCGACATTTAAAAAAGGCAGCCTTACTGTTGAAATCACTACGTCATACCCTTCAAGCGCGGCTTCTTTGATTTCTTTTACCGATTTAATGACAACTGAATTAATCTCCGGAATCTCTTTACGAATACGGCTAGCTAACATTTTCGAGGTGCCAATTCCAGTTGGACAGACAATCAGCGCCTGAATTTCCATGACTTCTTCTTTTAGCACTAGCGTTGAACCAAAATGCAAAACAAGATATGCTACTTCATCATCTGGAAAAACTAAATCCGGTAGCTCTTGATCGATACTGTTTCTCACAGCCATAAATAAAACAGGGTACTTTTTCTTAATCTCTTCTGTTAATGGATTAAAAAGCTCCATTTTTTGCTTAAGACGAAAAATGGCCGGTTCCATATGAGCAAGCAGCCCTTGGTAAAGGGAAAAATCACCAGTTAAGTCGGTGTTAAGCTGAACAGAAACGTGAGCAATCATATTCTTAATAATCTGCCCAACCACTACGCTGTCGTAATATACGTCTCTAGTAGTTTGGAACTTTGCTGCACGCAGCCGCACTGCTAAGAAATGAATATCTTTTTCTGTAAAAGAAAGAGAAAATATCCGTTCAATTTCGCGGCAAATATCCTTCATTAAAAACATTTCACTCGCCAGTTCTTCCATTTGGCCGCCGTCGTCTTCTAGATACATTTGCTTTTTCGTTCGCTGTATCATAATGCAAATATGAACAATGAGCCCTATATAATCGCTGTCAGCCAGCTTAGAATGATGCTGATTAATCGCTTGATGTATAATTCTGTCTACTTCTGCCAAATAATCCGGATAAAAATAGTGCAAAATCGTTTCATCCGTATGCTGCTGATTTTCTGCTAAAAACAAGCACTCAATTAACTCTTCATTAAAGTGAACAAGAAAATAATTAGCTAATGCTTTTCGTTTATTGGCTTCAGTAGCTTGAACCTCTACTCCCACCCCTCTCTTTCGATGAAGGAGAACGTCAAATGTGGTTAACCACTCTGTTAATTCATCTAAATAAGCAGTTAGTGTAGTGATACTTACTTCTAAGTCTTTAGCCAGCGTTTGTAATTTAAATGAATCCCCTTCTTCTAGAAGAAGAATTAAAAGAATTAATTTTCTTTCCTGTGGAGACTGATCCGTCGTTTTAATCTTCATCAGCTCTTGAATAAGGCGAAAAATTTGTTCATTTTTACCTTCAATCATTAGTCCTTCATCTTGTGTACGAATCAGCTTCAAATCAAATTTTTCAAGTATTGATTCAATTGCCTTCAAATCTCGGTGAACAGTTCTTACACTTACATTCAAAAAAGTAGCAAGTGTAAGGGCTGTATGTTTTCCTGCCGTTTTAATAATTAACTCAATGATTGATTTTTCTCTTGAAGTAATAAACAAGAACATCAACTCTTTTCTTATTTATAAACAAAGGATAAAAAGGCATCTTCATGCCTTTCTATCCCGTTAGTTACGTTGAATAATAGTCATTAATTCTTTAGCTGATTTGGCATGAACCATCTTTTCAATATTGTCCATATCAGAACATGTAATCGCGATACCAGATAAAATTTCTAAATGGGTGCCGTCTTTTCCGGCAATTCCAAAAATCAAACGAACTTTCTCACCATCAAAATCAACGCCTTCTGGCACTTGAATCACTGTAAAACCGGATCTTAAAACGTTCTTTTTCGCTTCTTCCGTACCGTGCGGAATCGCCACGTCATTTCCCATATAAGTAGAAGTCATATTGTCGCGCTCAATCATCGCTTCAACGTAGTTTTCTTCTACATATCCGCCTTTTACTAACACACTTCCTGCAAATCGAATTGCTTCTTCCTTAGAAGAAAAGTGCTGATTCAAGAAAACGTTTTCTTCTTTTAATAAACCATCATTACTATCTGTATTATTTTCTGCAGATACTTTTTTTTCTTCTTCCGCTTTAGAAGTAGTATGATCATTTTTTAGTTGATCAATTAGTTTGTCATATTCCGGACTAGATAGAAAATTATCAACCGAGATATGATACGCATCTGGAACTTTATTTTGAGCTCTTGGCGTCAGCTCTTTCTGTGTAATAACGATTTGAGCCTCACTTGGAATATTGCTGATGGCTGTATTCGTTACCGAAATATTTAAATTTGCTTGTTTAACTTTCTTGCGAAGAAGAGAGGCGCCCATCGCACTCGATCCCATACCTGCGTCACAGGCAAAAACAATTTTCTGAACGCTTGCTGGTACTTCTCCTTGCTGTTTTGTAAAGCTTCCTGCTACAGAGCTCTTCTTGCCTTTCATCTCTTGCATTTTGCGAGCTGCTTCATCCAAATCTTCTGTTTGCTTGCCCGTTTTTAAAATTAACGAACCTACAATAAACGATACGATGGCTGCAACGAGAACACCGGAGATATTTGCAACATAGCTGCCTGCATTACCTGGTGTAGCAGCTAAAATAGCCAAAATACTTCCTGGTGAAGCAACCGCTTGTAAGCCTCCGCCTAAAAGAACAAATGTAAATACGCCGCTCATTCCGCCTAAAATAGCCGCAATGATTAGAAGCGGACGCATTAAAACGTAAGGGAAGTAAATTTCGTGAATTCCGCCAATAAAATGAATGATGGCCGCTCCCGGCGCTGACTGTTTTGCTGTTCCTTTTCCAAAGAAGCAATACGCTAACAGAATTCCTAACCCCGGACCAGGGTTTGTTTCTAATAACAATAGAATGGACTGTCCATTTGTTCGAATTTGTTCTGCTCCGATCGGAGATAAGATACCGTGATTAATAGCATTGTTTAAGAATAAAATTTTAGCTGGTTCAATTAGAATACTTGTAAGTGGAAGAAGGCCATGTGCAACCATCCAATCTACACCCACTACAAGCGCGCCTGTAAATCCGTCCACGGCTGGACTAACTCCTAAAAAGGCTAGAATTGCTAGAATTCCTCCAAGAATACCTGCTGAGAAATTATTAATTAACATCTCAAATCCTGTTTTGACTTTACCTTCAATAAACTGATCAAACTTCTTGATGATATAACCGCCAAGCGGCCCCATAATCATAGCGCCTAGAAACATCGGAATATCAGACCCAACGATGACGCCCATGGTGGCGATAGCACCTACAACGCCTCCTCGCTGATCGTGGACAAGCTTTCCTCCTGTGTAGCCGATTAGCAACGGAAGCAAATACTTGACCATTGGATCCACTAGTTTGGCAAGGTTTTCATTTGGAAAAAAGCCTGTTGGAATAAATAAAGCAGTAATAAGTCCCCATGCAATAAATGCTCCGATATTTGGCATAACCATTGAACTTAGAAAGTTCCCAAACTTTTGTACAGCTACTTTTATATTAGATTGAGCCATTTGCTCTCTTCCTTTCTCTACGTGATGATACTTTAATCGTAAGAGATTAAACGCTTTCATTCAATAAATAGGAAAACTAACTTTGTCGTACCACAGACAGACAAAGCTTTTAATTACATAAAAAAGCAGCTGAACTTTAAAAGTTCAGCTGCTTTCTAACTTAATATTTATCTAATTCACTTACAGGAGATTGAATAATAACCGGATTTTTCTCTGGATTTAACCATTTTAAAATAGAGACAACTTGTTCTTTAGAAGTAGCCGTACATCCTGCGGTATAATTTGTTCCTACATGGAAGAAGATTGCACTTCCCTTTCCTGGCGTTCTAGATTCGTTATAATTAATGACAAACCCATAGTCGTAAGCCGGGATGTCCATGTTCTCAGCGCTCGTCCAGCGGCCATTAGCCGGCTTTTGCTGCCACGTATTATATAGAGAGCTTTTTGAATCGTCTACCCACACATCATTTGCTGTAATCTTTCGATATGGAAGCTTAGTTCCAGGGTTTGCATAGCGTCCGAATGCTGTGCCAATTGTATATTTCCCTGTCGGAGATTCCATATCTCCTTCTTTTTTCGATAAAGCGAATCCTTTTTGTCCAAGTACACCGTTCGCAGTTAAAACTTGCTTCCATTTCCCATCAACTTTTTCAAACGTTTGAATTTTAGCAGACTTCGTATCGTAGTTATCTGCTGTAACCAAGATGACTTGCTGAGCGTTACCTAACGTTTTAAAAGAATCCACTACGAGCTTTGGAGACGCTGTAGCTGAAGCCTGTACATAGTCACTGCTTACATAGCCTGTGCGGCCGTTATAGTTAATCTTGTACCAGCTTCCGCTTTTGCTCACCACAGACAGCTTCTGGCCTTTTGTCACACTTCCTATGGATGCATAATTGGTGCCCGCTCCGCTTCTTACGTTCAGCATGCTTGCCGTTACTGTGTACGTTGTGCTTTCTGCTGGTAGAGTTGTTGTTCCTGATGCTTGTACATAATCGCTGCTTACGTAGCCCATGCGGCCGTTATAGTTAATTTTGTACCAGCTTCCGCTTTTGCTCACCACAGACAGCTTCTGGCCTTTTGTCACGCTTCCTATGGATGCATAATTGGTGCCTGCTCCGCTTCTTACATTCAGCATGCTTGCCGTTACTGTGTACGTTGTGCTTTCTGCTGGTGGAGTTGTTGTTCCTGATGCTTGTACATAATCGCTGCTTACGTAGCCCATGCGGCCGTTATAGTTAATTTTGTACCAGCTTCCGCTTTTGCTCATCACAGATAGCGCTTGACCTTTCACTACGCTGCCGATAATCCCGTAAGTCGTTCCCGCTCCGCTTCTCACATTTAGCTTGCTTGCCGTCACTTTATATGTAACCGTCGCTGCATATGCCTTTTCTTGATTTCCCCCGATTGAGCCAAAGCCAGGCGTTACAGCCGTTGCAAGTGTAGCTGTTAACGCCATCCCCACCATTAATTTTTTCAACTGCTTTCCCTCCATTTATCTCTTATAAAATTCTACTATTTTCTATTCTTAATTCATTATCTTACCATATTCCAAAAGAAGGGAAAGGGTCAATAGATGCTTTTCACACGGCCTATAAAAAAAGACAGACCTCTTTGATAGGTCTGCCTCTTTCACTATTATCCTAAATCAACGTTGTGATATACTTGCTGCACATCTTCTAGGTCCTCTAATGCATCAATCATTTTTTCAAACTGAGCTTGTGCATCTTCAGGAAGAGTTACATCATTTTGAGCAAGCATCGTTTGCTCAGCTACTGTAAATTCCGTAATACCAGCATCGTTGAACGCTTTTTGTACCGCATGGAATTGATCCGGATCAGCATAAACAATTACAGAATCTTCTTCCTCTAAAATGTCACGCACGTCTACATCTGCTTCCATTAACAGTTCTAGCGTCTCTTCTTCATCCTTACCTTCTACACCAATAACAGCTGTTGGATCAAACATGTACGCTACTGATCCGCTTACTCCCATATTACCGCCGTTTTTACCAAAGGCAGCACGCACGTCTGAAGCTGTTCTGTTTACGTTATTCGTAAGAGCATCTACGATAACCATTGAGCCATTTGGTCCAAAACCTTCGTAACGAAGATTATCGTAATTTTCTTCTGATCCGCCTTTTGCTTTTTCAATCGCACGGTCAATAATTGCTTTTGGCACATTGTATGTTTTCGCGCGTTCTAATACAACTTTTAACGCTTGGTTTGATTCTGGATCTGGCTCGCCTTGTTTCGCAGCCACATAAATCTCACGGCCAAACTTGGCATATATACGACTTGTATTAGCATCTTTTGACGCTTTCTTTTCTTTAATATTGTTCCACTTACGGCCCATATTGTTTCACTCTCTTTCAAAATTGAATCTAATAAAATAAATAGGCAATGATATATCCGTCTTTATTATACATCAATTCCCTCTTATCTTTCGAGTTTAATACCTAAAAAAGACAAGCAATCTTTTGGTATATTTCATTAACTAAATAAATGAGAAAACCATTTGATAACCGGCTGAATGATTTTTGTATATACATTTTTAAGCGGTTTGTATATACATCTCATCCAAATCCACCGTAAAGGATAGTAGATCATATGAATTACGATCCGCTTAACTCCTTTCCAGAAACAGAGGAATATACGCTGACAAAATGAAACCACAGGAATAACAATTTCATTGTAAAATGGCAGCACAACATATTTCCAGAAAAGATAACAAGGATAACAAACTAGATACAACACAGGGTATAAAACATACTTCCATATAAATCTAGTTATAGGCAAAAAACATCGTTTCCAAACGAAGAGAATAAAAGGATAGATGAGGACACTCCATAGCCAAGAAATAGGATAAACGAACAAGAAACGTATAATGTATCTCCAAATGAAATCAATGACAGGTTGAATAATTCTTGTTCCTATCCATATGAGGGGCTTAGCGATAAAATATATCCATAGCTTACACAAAATTTGAAATACAAAATAAAAGGGAAAATACAAGACAAAAAAGATGCCTCGCAACACGTACTTTATACTTTGAGCCAATCCACTAATGCTTTCCACCTCCTTTTTAATAGCTGAGGTTCGTTCCTTTACCTATTTCATTATATAAAATAAATGGAGCAAGCAAATATATTTTTTAGCTCAATGAAACTTCTAGCATAAACGGTGTTTGTTCTCTTTCTCAGACATACAAAAACACCCTTCTATAATAGAAGGGTGTCTAGAACCTTATTATTCTACAGTAACTGATTTAGCTAAGTTACGTGGTTTATCTACATCGCAATCGCGGTGCAGTGCAGCGTAGTAAGAGATTAATTGTAAAGGAATAACCGCTGCTAGTGGTGAAAGTGTTTCATGAACTTTCGGAATCACGTAGCGATCTTCTTCTGTTTCTAATCCCTTCATTGAAATGATACAAGGATTAGCTCCACGTGCTACTACTTCTTTTACGTTACCACGGATGCTTAAGTTTACATGCTCTTGTGTTGCTAATGCAATAATTGGCGTATTGTTTTCAATTAAAGCGATTGTTCCGTGCTTAAGCTCTCCTCCAGCAAATCCTTCTGCTTGGATGTAAGAGATTTCTTTTAGTTTTAACGCACCTTCTAAGCCTACATAATAATCAACAGAACGTCCAATAAAGAATGCGTTGCGAGTTGTTGCTAAGAATTGAAGAGCAATGCTTTCCATTTCTTCTTTGTCGTCGCAAAGTACTTCCATTGTGTTTGCTACGATTGCTAACTCTTGAACTAAATCAAATTCTAATTCAATGCCGCGTGTTTTTGCTGTTACAGCCGCTAGAATTGATAGCACTGCTAATTGAGCTGTATAAGCTTTTGTTGATGCTACAGCAATTTCCGGACCTGCATGAAGTAATAACGTATAATCAGATTCACGAGATAATGTTGATCCCGGAACGTTTGTGATTGTTAACGCTTTGTAACCTAGTTCTTTAATTTGAACTAATACTGCACGGCTGTCAGCTGTTTCTCCACTTTGAGAAATAAAGATAAACAATGGCTTTTCAGATAAAAGCGGCATGTTGTAAGAGAATTCACTTGCTACGTGCACTTCTACTGGAACCTTCGCCCACGTTTCAATGAATTGTTTACCTACTAGGCCTGCATGATAGCTTGTTCCACATGCTACGATATAGATGCGGTCTGCTTCATCCATTGCTTCTAAAATGTCTGCATCAATGTGCAGTTCATTGTTCTCATTTTGATACTCTTGAATGATTTTACGAACAACTAAAGGCTGCTCGTCAATTTCTTTTAACATATAGTGAGGGTACGTACCTTTTTCAATATCACTTGCATCAAGCTCTGCTGTATAAGGGGCTCTTTCTACCACTTCACCATCAAGCGTTTTAATTGTTACGCCTTCTTTTGTAACAATTACTGTTTCTTTATCCATTAATTCTACGTACTGATCTGTTACTTGAAGCATTGCCATAGCATCACTCGCTACAACGTTAAATCCTTCACCAACACCTACAAGAAGCGGGCTTTTGTTTTTAGCTACATAGATTGTATTTTTATCTTCGTTATCAACAAGAGCTAGTGCATAAGAACCATGAAGCAAGCTTACTGTCTTACGGAACGCTTCTTCTACATCTAAGCCTTCTGCTGCGATTTTTTCAATTAACTGAACGATTACTTCTGTATCCGTTTCGCTTTTGAACGTTACATCTTGTAAATATTCACGTTTCAAAATAGCATAGTTTTCAATTACACCGTTATGCACAAGTGTGAAGCGTCCAGATGTACTTTGATGCGGGTGAGCATTTTCTTGGCTTGGTACACCATGAGTTGCCCAACGCGTATGACCGATACCTGCTGGTGCTACAACACTGTTATCTACTGCCTGACGCAATTCTGCAATACGGCCTTTTTCTTTGAATACGTGTACGCCTTCATTGTTAACAACTGCAATACCCGCTGAGTCATAGCCACGATATTCTAACTTTTCAAGACCACGTAATAAAATTTCTTTCGAATCTTCTGTTCCAATATATCCTACAATTCCGCACATAGATAAAATCCTCCTTCATGTATGAAAAGAGAGTCTCTTTTCATCATCAATGATTATCATCTCAATGCTTTTGTCCAATAAGTCACCTCATTGTTTTTCACATCAAGTTTTCGGCCGTGATAATCAACAACCGGGAGGCATCCGCCGATACTTCGATAAACCTCCTCCTCGTCAACTAAGTCGTTTCCGTCCCTTTACTTAGTTCAGGCGCTTTGTATTCACTTTTAAACTAGATTGTTCACTCCTTTACATAAATTAAGAGACGAACAGATTTAATATTACAATAAGAAGTGAGAAAACGTCAATTATCTTCTTTACTATCTGTAAAAACAGCCTTTAGCATTAGATAATTTCCAAGAATTTTTCTCAACAATATAAAAATATGCATAAGCAGCTTGAAACGTCACCGCTTATGCATATAATTAATGAATTACTCTAAGCCCATTTCTTCTTTTACTACTTCTACGATACGCGTTACATAAGTTTCACATTCTTCTTGTGTTTGTGCTTCAACCATCACACGTACTAACGGCTCTGTTCCTGAAGGGCGTACAAGTACTCGGCCATTACCGTTCATTTCTTTTTCCACTTCTTCAATAACTACTTTTACCTTCTCGTTATCTGTAACATGATGCTTATCTGTTACTTTTACATTTACAAGAAGCTGAGGATATTTCTTCATTTCAGCTGCTAATTCTGATAAAGGCTTTTTCGTTGCTTGCATAATGTTTACAAGCTGAATAGCTGAAAGCATACCGTCACCTGTTGTGTTGTAATCTAAGAAAATAATATGACCTGACTGTTCTCCACCTAGGTTATATTGATTAGCTTTCATTTCTTCTACTACATAACGGTCTCCTACACCAGTTTGTGCACTTTCAATCCCACTAGCTTCTAGTGCTTTATAGAAGCCTAAGTTACTCATAACGGTAGAAACAAGCGTGTTTTTCTTTAAACGTCCTTGTTCATATAAGTATTTTGCACAAATGAACATAATTTGATCACCGTCTACAATCTCGCCTTTTTCGTCGATTGCGATTAAACGATCTCCGTCTCCATCAAATGCTAATCCAACATCCGCTCCTTTTTCTTTTAAGAAGGCACTTAATGCTTCCGGATGTGTAGATCCTACACCGTCATTGATGTTTAATCCGTTTGGAGATGCCCCCATTGTAGAGATATCTGCATCTAGATCTGCAAATAAATGTGCTGCTAACGATGACGTTGCCCCGTGCGCACAGTCTAATGCCACATGAATACCTGAGAAGTCTTCATCAACCGTTTGTTTTAAGTATTGAAGATATTTTTGTCCACCTTCGAAATAGTCATTTACCTGACCTAAGTCTCCCCCAACAGGTCTTGGTAATTGATCTGTTTCACTATCCATTAACGCTTCAATTTCATTCTCTTGGGCATCTGAAAGTTTAAATCCATCTGGACCAAAGAATTTAATTCCGTTATCTTGAACTGGGTTATGCGAAGCAGAAATCATGACTCCTGCTTGTGCGCCAAGTGCTTTTGTTAAATACGCTACCCCTGGAGTTGAAATAACACCTAGTCGCATAACTTCTGCTCCAATTGAAAGCAATCCTGCAACAAGCGCTCCTTCTAACATATGACCAGAAACGCGTGTATCGCGTCCGATTAATACTTTTGGTCGCTCTGAATCTTTTGTTAGAACGTAACCACCTAAGCGTCCAATTTTAAAAGCAAGCTCAGGAGTTAATTCACTATTGGCAACTCCTCGTACTCCGTCTGTTCCAAAATACTTACCCATTAATTTTCTCTCCTTCATGTCAAAACATTTAGTTTCCTGATGTATTATCTGTCTGTCCATCTACGGGTGTAGAATTTTCATCACTTTGATTATTACTACTGTCGTCACCAGTTTCTGTACTATCTGTTGGTGTATCTGTATTGTCTTCAGGTGTATCAGTCTCTTCGCTTGGTTTATCAGCTGAATCACCTGAATCACCTGAATTTCCCGTCCCAGGATTTGTTCCTGATCCAGTTCCCGTGTCTGGCTTTGTTTCTTTATCGCTCGTGCTTCCACTTGTTTCTTTATCTGTTTGCTCATCATTTGTCCCTGATTGTTTTTTCGCTGTTACACGAACTTTTGCCTGTTTAGTCGATAGAGTTGATGTAACGGAGTCGGGACTATTTATTATAATAGGAACCGTGTGCTCCCCGGCAGATAAATTCTCTACATTCGCTGACAAGCTAATGCCGCTTTTCGTCAACTTATCTAAATCAGATTTTGGTCCTTTTACATCCGCATCTACTGAAGTAGGAGAAAGCAGTTCATACGTGTACTTTGAGGATTGACCAGTTAAAGAAACCGGTAAATTCTTAAATGACTTAGTCTCAGCTACACTTGCATCCGTTTCTTCTGCGTCTTTCTCATCACCTTGTTTGTCTACTTCGACATGAACGGTAATTTGTTTAGGACTTACACTATCTATTCCGTCTGGAACAGGGACATTCACCTTAATATCTTTAGATTTCGTAATACCGGTAACATCGACTGGAATATTATCAATTTTATCGATTTTTTCTAAAGAATCAGATGGACCGATAATTTTTACTGTATCTGTTTTAGGCTCTAGCTTCGTAATGTTGACACCGTCGCCTGGCGTGCCTTCTTGAATCACATCGACCGGCACTTTTTTACTAATATTTCTCACTGGGATTGTTACATTGACCGTTTCTGGTTGAACTGTTACGTTCAATTTATTTAAATTCTTGTCTAGTGCGACAACAGTTGCTTGTTTCGTCACTGTTTTTGAAGCATTATCTAAATCAATAATAGCTTTTACATAAGCAACTTGAGCCAATTGACTTGATGCGCCCGTTACCGTGACGGCTCTTGGACTAACGGTTGCTTCCCCTGCTTCATATCCATTCTTGACCTTGTTTTTATCATAGCTTGCCTCTACTGAAAACTGTTTTGAATCGCGTTCTTCAATTGTTACATTTACAATATCAGGCTTAACCACTACGTTTAAATTATCAGAGATATTTCGATACTGAACCTTGACTCTATGCTGCCCTAAGCTTAAATTATCAAGGTCAATATAAGCTTGATAATCTTTTTGTAGCTTTGTTTGAGCCAAAATATTTTTAGGACCTTCCAGTGTCATAATAACCGTATCCGGAACACCTCTTACAATTCTGTTCTTCTCATTATAGGATACTTGAACCGGAACATCTGTTAATGTTTCTACTCCAGTGTTGGCAGAACTGCTTCGGTTCAGAATCTTATTTGATGAACTGGCACCATCATCTAAATTAACAGATAAATATAACATGAAGGCTAACAGCAACGCGATAATTTTCATAACCCACGATCGATTCATCAATTTATCCATTCTTCTTCAACCTCCATTGCCAACGAGTGGAAGAAGTTGCTTTAGAAGTTGTGACTAATTCTTTTTCTAGCATTTCTCTCAATGTATCAATTGTCAATTCACGATACAATTCACCATTTTTGGTAACGGAAATGCCTCCAGTTTCTTCAGATACAATGACAGTCACACTATCTGTTACTTCACTTATTCCTACAGCAGCACGATGGCGAGTACCTAATTCTTTTGAAATAAAAGGACTTTCAGATAAAGGTAAGTAACATGCTGCAGCGGCTACTTGATCCCGCTGTAAAATAACCGCTCCATCATGAAGTGGTGTATTTGGTATAAATAAGTTGATTAATAATTCAGAAGAAATATTAGAGTTGAGCGGTATACCTGTTTCAATATAATCACCCATACCCGTCTCTCTTTCGATTGAGATCAATGCACCTATGCGTCTTTTAGCCATATAATGCGTTGCTTTTATAATCGCCTCAATCGTAACGGTACGTTCATCTTCTTCAGGCAAATTACTGCGTGAAAACAAACGTCCTCTCCCAAGTTGTTCAAGCGCTCGGCGCAGCTCTGGCTGGAAGATAATAATGATAGCTAAAAACCCATACGTTAACGCTTGGTCCATTAACCATTGCAGCGTATTTAGTCCAAGGAAGTTACTTATAAAGCGAACAACTAAAATCACTGTGATCCCTTTTAAAAGCTGTACTGCTTTTGTACCTCTTATGACCATAATTAATTTATATATGACGAACCATACCAGGAGAACATCAACAATTTTTCCTAAATATGAGAGGATTGGCAGGTCTCCAATAGGCATCTTCTCACTTCCTCTATATATGTAATAAAGATAACATAACCGTTTTATTATACCATAAAACAAAATTACACTGTAAATTACATCTTATTTTTAAATCCTTGTTCCTATATAATGTAGCCTTCTTTTTATATAAATAAAACCGTCCACTGTTCCTCTCTAACAAGATAAGCGGACGGTTTTATGTTTCAACTATTAAAAGTCAACAGCTTGTTTGGCATGAGTTTTGACGTTATACCATACCCAGTCAAAAATCTTGTCTAACTCTTCAATATTGCCTGTCACTTCTCCTGCAGAAGCTAGATACTTATCACCATGTATAACAGTAACGTTTCCATCTACTTTTCCTTCAATTTTAATATCGCCATTTCTCACAGTAATATCACCTTTGACGGTCTCACCTTTTGGTACAACGACTGTTTTATCGTGAATGACCAAGTTCGGCTGCTTTGAAACAGAAAAGTCTTCATCCGTTTCCCAAGCTGAAAACACGGTGCCGGACATTAACAGCACAAATACAGCAGCTGCACTAAGAATCGGGTGGTTTGTAAACCATCTATTCATTCGAATTCGATTCTTCTCACGTGGTAACCCAGCCATAACACCTGCTGTAAAGTTCATAGGTAATTCTATATGAGAAGTGCTTTGCACAAATGCAATGGTTCTTTTTAACTGATGCATATGCTGCTGACAACCTTTACATTGATGCAAATGCTCTTTTAATAACAGTTCATTTTCTTTTGTAATATCTCCATCTAAATGCTCATGAATGAGATTTACATACATTTTTGGACATTTCATTCTTAGTTCACTCCTTACAAGTGGCGAAGTCGATTTCTTAAAGCTTCACGTCCTCTGTGAATTCTAGTCTTTACCGTACCAAGAGGCAGGTCTAAAATATCGCTGATTTCTTTTAAAGACAGCTCATCTATATATTTTAGGACAATGACAGTTCGATATTTCTCAGGTAGCTTTAATATTTCCGACTGAATGAATTCTTGCAATTCTACTTGCTCTAGTTCTTCCTCTGGTAAGGCCTGATCGGCAGCTATTTGAGAGTACATATTTAACCCGTCGGTCCCGGCTACTTCTGCATCTAAATAATAGTCTGGCTTTTTTTTACGAATTCGATCAATACAAAGATTTGTAGCAATTCGATATAACCAGGTGGAAAACTTTTTACTCGTGTCATAGCTATGAATATTTACATAGGCTCGAATAAACGCTTCTTGGGCAGCGTCTTGCGCTTCTTCCCGGTTTCCTAACATTCGATAACATAGGTGAAAAAGTTTATCCTTGTGATATTCTACTATGTCAGCAAACGCATCCTGGTCACCTTTTTTTACTTTTTTTATTTTTCTTTTTAATAATAAATCCATGTAACGGTTACCTCCGCCCATTGCGGGATAGTATATATACGTGTACTTTATCATAAAGTTTCACTTATGCTTAATTATTTTAACAAAAATTTGTCAAATACGTTTAAAAAGATCATACGTAGGTTATGTAATTAGTATAGATGAAAATAAGAGGAGTGGAAAGCTTGACTCATACAAAAGAGAACCTTTTGAATCGAATTGAAGAATGCAGAAATAACATGGTCACTCTTGCAGCAGAAAACCCTTTATCATCACTAACAGTAGTGAGAGTCAGTTCAGAGCTAGATGGTTTATTAAATGAATATGAAAAGTTTTTCTCTATATAAAGAAGCTCTCGAATCCGAACTAAGAGCTTCTTTTTTTTTATGTTGATATATATTTCATGTACCTTTTGGTAGGTACTAATGTTTTATACTAATTTCTCTCCTAAAAGTGAGCCCATTAATGCAACAGCTACTGTAGCGGTTTTATTCCGTTCATCTAAAATAGGATTCACTTCCACAAACTCAGCAGAAGTGATTAGCTGAGATTCTGCTAACATCTCCATAGCTAAATGACTTTCTCTGTAGCTTATTCCACCGATGACCGGCGTTCCTACTCCAGGTGCATCATGTGGATCCAATCCATCTAAATCGAGTGATAGATGAACGCCATCTGTTTTTTCACGCAAATATAAAATTGTTTCTTCCATTACTTTTGTCATACCCATTCGATCTATCTCATGCATCGTATACACTTTAATCCCTTTTTCCTTTATTAACTCTTTTTCTCCTTCATCTAAAGAACGTGCTCCGATAATCACAATATTTTCAGGCTTGACTTTAGGTGTATAACCGCCAATTCGAGTCAATGCGTCGTCTCCTATACCTATACTTGCCGCCAATGGCATACCGTGAATATTTCCTGAAGGAGACGTATCTGCTGTATTCAAATCTCCGTGTGCATCATACCAAATCACGCCCAAGTTTTTATAATGACGACTTACTCCTGCTAGTGTTCCGATCGCGATGCTGTGATCTCCCCCTAGCACTAAAGGAAACCTTTTATTTGTAATAACATCACTTACGGTCTGAGCAAGCCTCTCGCTAGCATCTGCTACAGCTTTTAAATTCTTTAAGTTTGTATTTTCATCACTATGTACTCGTTCAGCTAAGGCAATTTCAATATTCCCTTTATCTTCTACACTATATCCAATATTCTCGATGCGTTCAATAACCCCTGCATATCGTATCGCACTTGGCCCCATATCGACCCCTCGGCGAGTTTGACCTAAATCCATTGGTACTCCAATAATTGAAAGCTTATTCATAATATGTCCCCCCATCACAAATGTTGCTACTCTCCTATTGTAACGGCTAAATGAGCGATGGCTCAACTCAACACTTTTTTGAATATATATACAATTCTAATTTGTAAAAACTACATAAAAAAACCTTTAAGCAAATTGCTTAAAGGTTGTACGTTTATATGTATGGTGGAGCCTAGCGGGATCGAACCGCTGACCTCCTGCGTGCAAGGCAGGCGCTCTCCCAGCTGAGCTAAGGCCCCAATATCTTTTTTTATATAGAAATGGAGCGGAAGACGAGGTTCGAACTCGCGACCCCCACCTTGGCAAGGTGGTGTTCTACCACTGAACTACTTCCGCTTATTAAAATGAGCCATGAAGGACTCGAACCTTCGACCCTCTGATTAAAAGTCAGATGCTCTACCAACTGAGCTAATGGCTCTCTATGGCTGGGCTAGCTGGATTCGAACCAACGCATGACGGAATCAAAATCCGTTGCCTTACCGCTTGGCGATAGCCCAATAAAATGGTGGAGGGGGGCAGATTCGAACTGCCGAACCCGAAGGAGCGGATTTACAGTCCGCCGCGTTTAGCCACTTCGCTACCCCTCCGATATAAATGGTGCCGGCAAGAGGACTTGAACCCCCAACCTACTGATTACAAGTCAGTTGCTCTACCAGTTGAGCTACACCGGCACGGTGGTGGAGGATGACGGGATCGAACCGCCGACCCCCTGCTTGTAAGGCAGGTGCTCTCCCAGCTGAGCTAATCCTCCACTATTATGTAGATAAAAATAAATGGTGACCCGTACGGGATTCGAACCCGTGTTACCGCCGTGAAAGGGCGGTGTCTTAACCGCTTGACCAACGGGCCAGTTGGCTCCACAGGTAGGACTCGAACCTACGACCGATCGGTTAACAGCCGATAGCTCTACCACTGAGCTACTGTGGAATAATAATAGCCTGGCAACGTCCTACTCTCACAGGGACAAAGTCCCAACTACCATTGGCGCTAAAGAGCTTAACTTCCGTGTTCGGTATGGGAACGGGTGTGACCTCTTCGCTATCGCCACCAGACATATTATATTATACATGATTTGATAAAGAAAGCAAGACTTTTTTAAAAAGTTTTGTTCTCTCAAAACTAGGTAACAGTTTGCTGAGTAAAGCTTACGCTTTTAAAGTTTGGTTAAGTCCTCGATCGATTAGTATCAGTCAGCTACACATGTCGCCACGCTTCCACCTCTGACCTATCAACCTGATCATCTTTCAGGGATCTTACTAGCTTACGCTATGGGAAATCTCATCTTGAGGGGGGCTTCATGCTTAGATGCTTTCAGCACTTATCCCGTCCACACATAGCTACCCAGCGATGCCTTTGGCAAGACAACTGGTACACCAGCGGTGTGTCCATCCCGGTCCTCTCGTACTAAGGACAGCTCCTCTCAAATTTCCTACGCCCACGACGGATAGGGACCGAACTGTCTCACGACGTTCTGAACCCAGCTCGCGTACCGCTTTAATGGGCGAACAGCCCAACCCTTGGGACCGACTACAGCCCCAGGATGCGATGAGCCGACATCGAGGTGCCAAACCTCCCCGTCGATGTGGACTCTTGGGGGAGATAAGCCTGTTATCCCCGGGGTAGCTTTTATCCGTTGAGCGATGGCCCTTCCATGCGGAACCACCGGATCACTAAGCCCGACTTTCGTCCCTGCTCGACTTGTAGGTCTCGCAGTCAAGCTCCCTTGTGCCTTTACACTCTACGAATGATTTCCAACCATTCTGAGGGAACCTTTGGGCGCCTCCGTTACATTTTAGGAGGCGACCGCCCCAGTCAAACTGCCCACCTGACACTGTCTCCCGGCCCGATCAGGGCCGCGGGTTAGAATTTCAATACAGCCAGGGTAGTATCCCACCGACGCCTCCACCGAAGCTAGCGCTCCGGCTTCTCAGGCTCCTACCTATCCTGTACAAGCTGTACCAAAATTCAATATCAGGCTACAGTAAAGCTCCACGGGGTCTTTCCGTCCTGTCGCGGGTAACCTGCATCTTCACAGGTACTATAATTTCACCGAGTCTCTCGTTGAGACAGTGCCCAGATCGTTACGCCTTTCGTGCGGGTCGGAACTTACCCGACAAGGAATTTCGCTACCTTAGGACCGTTATAGTTACGGCCGCCGTTTACTGGGGCTTCGATTCAGAGCTTCTCCCAAAGGATAACCCCTCCTCTTAACCTTCCAGCACCGGGCAGGCGTCAGCCCCTATACTTCGCCTTGCGGCTTCGCAGAGACCTGTGTTTTTGCTAAACAGTCGCCTGGGCCTATTCACTGCGGCTCTCTCGGGCTATACACCCTACCAGAGCACCCCTTCTCCCGAAGTTACGGGGTCATTTTGCCGAGTTCCTTAACGAGAGTTCTCTCGATCACCTTAGGATTCTCTCCTCGCCTACCTGTGTCGGTTTGCGGTACGGGCACCTCCCGCCTCGCTAGAGGCTTTTCTTGGCAGTGTGGAATCAGGAACTTCGGTACTATAATTCCCTCGTCATCACAGCTCAGCCTTTATGATGAGCGGATTTGCCTACTCATCAGCCTAACTGCTTGAACGCGCATATCCAGCAGCGCGCTTACCCTATCCTACTGCGTCCCCCCATTACTCAAACGGCGGGGAGGTGGTACAGGAATATCAACCTGTTGGCCATCGCCTACGCTTTTCAGCCTCGGCTTAGGTCCCGACTAACCCTGAGCGGACGAGCCTTCCTCAGGAAACCTTAGGCATTCGGTGGACAAGATTCTCACTTGTCTTTCGCTACTCATACCGGCATTCTCACTTCTAAGCGCTCCACCAGTCCTTACGGTCTGACTTCGCTGCACTTAGAACGCTCTCCTACCACTGACATCAAAGATGTCAATCCACAGCTTCGGTGATACGTTTAGCCCCGGTACATTTTCGGCGCAGAGTCACTCGACCAGTGAGCTATTACGCACTCTTTAAATGGTGGCTGCTT
>NZ_CP009920.1:2215000-2272500 GCF_000832985.1 Priestia megaterium NBRC 15308 = ATCC 14581 | reverse complement strand
AAACCTTGATTATCTCATATTAAGCGTAAGCATATTAGGAAAGGAGCCCATTACTATGAAAAAGCGACTCATGCTCCTCATTTATATAGGAATGTGTATGCTTTTAGCTACAGCCTGTGCACCGCAAGATGAAGAGAACAATGGTATGGATTATGATCAAACAAAGAAAATGGTTGTTGATATTTTAAAAACAGATGAAGGAAAAAAAGCAGTCGAGGCAATTATGAAAGACCCTTCTGTTAGACAAGATATTTTAATGGATCAAAACGCGATAAAAGATACAATTTCTCAAACCCTAGTCTCAGATAAAGGCGTGGAATTTTGGAAAAAAGCCATGGATGATCCGAAGTTTGCTGAAAGCTTTGCTAAAAGTTTGGAAAAAGAAAATAAGACGGTCATCAAACAACTGATGAAAGATCCTGAATATCAAGGAATGCTTCAAGATGTTTTAAAGGATCCGGCTATGGAAAAAGAAGTACTGACTGTTTTAAAGAGTAAAGAATATCGCACTTATTTACAAAAGATTATGACCGAAACGTTTGATAGCCCTCTTTATCAATCTAAAATTCAAGACATTCTTTTGAAAGCCGCTGAAGAAACACAAGGTGGACAAAAACAAAGCAGCGACGATGGTGGTTCTTCTTCCTCTGGATCTGATTCAGGCGGAGAACAGCAACAGCAGTGATTAAATACGCATCTCATATGAGGTGCGTATTTAATTATGTCATTTATTTTTATTAAAAAACCTAAATAACTTCTTTATATTTTTTAATACTTAGTATTTTTATTGGAATTGTAAACTTTAATTCTTAGCTTTATGGTAAAATATTAGAAATTAACACAATCGTTTTATAGCAAAAGGAGGGAATTCGATGGAATTTCGCGTTATTAAAACGTTTCAAACCATTGTTCGTTTAGGAAGTTTTCAATTAGCCGCTGAATATTTAAAGTACTCTCAGCCTACTATTACACTGCACATTCAAAAGTTGGAATCCGAACTAGGATTTAAGCTTTTAGAACGAGGAAAAAGCATAAAACTTACTGAAGCAGGTAAAATCTTTTACGAACGGGCAAATATTTTACTAAAGGAATATGAATATCTAAATAACACCTTAAAGGATTATTCAACAGGTGAAGCTGGCACTATCCGTATAGGTGCTGCAGAGCCTACAGCAAGCAGTCGACTGCCTTCCATTCTCTCATTATTTAAAAAAAGATATCCCAACACAGAAATTAGCTTACTCGTTGCAGACGAAAAGCATCTTCATCAACATATACGCAATCAAGAAATTGATTTCGCGATTGGCACTGTCTCAGAATCGTTCAGAGATATAGAATTTGAGGCATTACTAACGGAAAAACTTGTGCTGCTACTACCATTCAATCATGCTCTAACAAAAAGAAAAACAATCTTTGCAAAAGATTTAATACACGAAACGCTAATTACAGCTGGGCAATCTTCCGTTCAAAAGAAAATTGAGCAGCTAATCTTTGAACGAACAGGCCAACTGCCTGCTAAAGTCCAGTTAGGCACTATTAGCACACTTCAGCATTTTGTAAAAGAAAACTTAGGAGTAGCCGTTGTTCCACAAATAAGCGCAACTCTTCCGCCAGATCAAGTGGTGGTTAAAACGATTCATGACTTGCATGAGGGGCCTGCAATCGGCATTTTAAAGCACCAGTCTCACACCGTAAGTACAGCTGGAAAAACATTTTTAGCTCTCTTAAAACAAAACCTTGCATTTGATTTAAAAAAGGCGCAGATTGAACTCTCTGTATAATAGCAAAAAGCACGCGCTCGAACAGCGCGTGCTTTTTGTTATTTTCCTGTTGCTGCTTTTTCATTTTCGCAAATAAATGCAATCTTGCTTGCAATCTCTCCATATATTTTACCTAAACGATGCGATTCATCGTAAATGGAAGGTGCAAAATCTTCTTCATTCCAGTCAGGCTGACTTAACGGAAGCTGTCCTAACAGCTCTGTCTGAAGTTCCTCAGCAAGTTTTGGACCTCCGCCTTTACCAAATACATACTCTTTTTCCCCTGTTAGCTGGCTTTCAAAGTAGGCCATATTTTCTACAACACCAATTACCTCATGATCGGTTTTCAAAGCCATAGCACCCGCTCTAGCTGCAACAAATGCCGCTGTAGGATGTGGTGTTGTAATAATCACTTCTTTACAAGCAGGAAGCATAGAGTGAACGTCTAATGCGACATCACCTGTTCCGGGAGGTAAGTCTAGTAAAAGATAATCTAATTCTCCCCATTCAACTTCTGTAAAAAAGCTTGTCAACATTTTTCCAAGCATAGGTCCTCGCCAGATAACAGGTGAATTATCTTCTACAAAGAAGCCCATGGAAATAACTTTTACTCCGAAACGGTCAACTGGAATAATCTTTTCACCTTCTACTACAGGACGCTGTGTGATTCCCATCATATCTGGAACGCTGAATCCATAAATGTCAGCATCAATTAAACCAACTTTCTTTCCTAAACGAGCTAGAGAAACGGCCAAGTTAACAGAGACTGTTGATTTACCAACGCCTCCTTTACCGCTGGCAATAGCAATAAATTCAGGTGCATTCGGACTAGTTAGTAAGTTGCCAGTATTCGGTTGCTCAGCGCGGTACTGCTGAAGTTCTTCAGGCGTAAACTCAACAAATCGCAGTCCGACCGACTGTACACCTGCTTTTTTTAATTCTTCTACAATTGTGCCTTGAAGGCTCAGCTGTTCACTAGTACCTGTTTTTGCAACAGCAATCTTCAGGCTTATATGCTGTTTTTCAGATTTAATTGTTATTTCTTTAATCGCATCTGTTTCTGATAGTTTTTTATTTAAAAATGGATCTGTAATTTCCCCTACTACTTCTTTTACTTGCTTTTCCGTTAGCATACTCCCACCACCATGTTAAAATCTATTTATTTATACTATCAAGTATATCATACATATTAGATTTTTCTGAATAGAAGGATGCTATGCTTTTTATTTAGGCTTTTCTCCAGTAAAATACCGGCTGACTCCTTCATAAATGGATTCAGCTAACTTTTTTTGATAGCGTTTCGATTGAAGCATTTTACGTTCTGTAGGATTTGATAAGAATCCTACTTCAACCAGAGCACCTGGTGGCTTAGAATGCTTAAGAAGGTAAAGAGTTTGAATAGCTTTTGCTTCACGACTCGTATTATCCAGATTATTTCTTAACTCTTGTTGAATGAGTTTAGCCACTTGCTCGTTTTCTTTTAGGGACCCGTAATAGAAAGTTTGAGCCCCTCTCCATGCAGAGGATGGAATAGCATTCAAGTGAATACTTAAGTACAAATCAGCATTGGATTTATTAATCATCGTTAAGCGATTTTTTAAGTCCTCTACTTTTCTGCGACTGTATCCTCTTGTGTCTTTGGCCGCTAGGTCTTCGTCTTTTTCTCTCGTCATAATAACAAGTGCTCCTTGCTCTTGCAGATAGTCCCGAAGCATCAACGAAATTTTAAGAGTTATTTCTTTTTCAAGCACTTCATCCTCTCCTACGGCTCCTCCATCAACACCGCCATGTCCAGGATCTAGTACAATAACTTTCCCGCTAAGAGGGAGTGAAAGCGAACCGGATGATGTTCTATGATCTATCTGATATTGTACAATGACAAAAAGAACGAGAAGCGCTATAATTGTGCTCATTATTTTTACTTTAGACATTTTATCCCTTCCCTTCTTGCCTCACCTATTTATTTCTATATGGGACAAGAACGGGAATTATGAGTACTTTTTAATGCAAACGTAACCGACGTCTTTTTTCTGCGGTACGATAACCTTCTTTCCACCAGTCTTGCACATATCCTTGACACAAATAATACAGACCGTCTTGATAAAGATCTGTTACAGACATGCTGACGGCTCCGTACAATGTATCAATTAAAAGAGACTCTTCTTGCTTACTGTGCTTCTGAAAGTCTTCGTAGCCTTTACCACGTTTACTCACCCGGGCACCTAATAAAAATGATTCGATGGCAATATCAAGACAGTACTCCTCCACATGTTCGTCTCCTAGCATATTCCACTGAAACATGGGATGAAAATAACGACGCAGCCTCTCTTGAAGCAAATCAAACGACAGTTCTCTTAGGACTTTGCGTTCATATTTCATTTCTTTTTCATAACGTTTTTCTTTTAAATATGTAACCTCGTTCACCATAACGCCTCCCTTTTTTACATATTGTCTGCACAAGCCTTCGTCTCATACGCAAACAACAAATAAAAAAAGCCTCGGTCCAAAGACCAAGGCTTGAAACGTAATATAAAATTAACGTTTTGAGAATTGTGGTGCACGACGAGCGCCTTTAAGACCGTATTTTTTACGTTCTTTCGCACGAGCGTCACGAGTTAATAGACCAGCACGTTTTAATGTTCCACGGTATTCAGGGTCTGCTTCTAATAAAGCACGAGAGATTCCGTGACGAATAGCGCCAGCTTGACCTGCATAACCTCCACCATTAACGTTTACAAATACGTCATAGTTACCTACAGTTTCAGTTAAAGCAAGTGGTTGTTTTACTACTTCACGTAGTGCAGCAAATGGAATGTATTCTTCGATTTCACGACCGTTGATTGTTACGCGACCGTTACCTGGTACTAAACGTACACGAGCAACAGAGCTTTTACGACGACCAGTTCCGTAATATTGTACCTGTGCCAAGATAATAACCTCCTCTTATTAATTATCCGCGAAGTTCGTAAACTTCTGGTTTTTGTGCTTCATGTGGATGTGCTTCACCAGCATACACATGTAATTTTTTGAACATTTGACGGCCTAGGCTACCTTTTGGAAGCATGCCTTTGATTCCTAATTCAAGCATTTTCTCAGAGTAGTTAGTACGCATTTCTAATGCTGTACGTTGTTTCAAACCACCTGGGTGCATGCTGTGACGGTAATAAATTTTATCAGTTAATTTCTTACCTGTTAGTTCGATTTTTGACGCATTGATAAGGATCACGTGATCACCAGTATCAACATGTGGTGTAAAAGTTGGTTTATGTTTACCGCGTAAGATTGATGCTACTTCACTTGCTAAACGACCTAAAGTTTTACCTTCAGCATCGACAACATACCATTTACGCTCTACTTCGTTTGCTTTCGCCATGAAAGTTGTACGCATGAGTTTCCCTCCTAATTTTCATCATCAATTATAAAATTATTTCAACCTTCTATTTCAACACGATTAATTTCCGGGGCTAACCGTGGGGTTAAAATACATACCATATGATATATTATATCTTTAAGCTACTAATGTCAAGAAAATGTTACACCAGGTTTAGTTGTCATAGAAAACGCGCCATAAATATAGTCCTTGCGAAGGCGCAGTTTTCCCTGCACGAGGACGTGATTTGCTTTCTAGAATATCTTTTATAGCATCTGGTTCAATACGGCCTTGTCCTACTTCTAAAAGCGTTCCAACAAGAATACGAACCATATTATACAGAAAGCCACTTCCAACGAATCTAAACACAAGCTGACTATTCTCTTCATACATATCAATCTTGTAAATCGTACGAATCTTATCTTCCACTTCTGTTCTCGCTGAACAAAAGCTTGTAAAGTCGTGTGTACCGAGTAAATATGTGATGGCTTTTTTCATTTTTGAGTAGTCTAATGGATAAGGGTAATGGTATGCATAAGAACGAGTGAAAGGATTTCGATCTTCGCCGCGCAAAATATGATAGCGATACTCTTTTGAAGTAACGTCATACCGGGCGTGAAAATGTGCATCAACTTCACATACATTCTTCATTACAATATCATCTGGTAGCATTGAATTCAATGCTTTTTTCCACTTATCACATGGAATATTTAGGTTTGTATCAAAATGAATGACTTGCCCCTGTGCATGAACATTTGTGTCCGTTCGTCCAGAGGCGTAAATCGGCACTTTTTTGTTATGCATTTTCTCTAAAACGGCTTCAATCTCCAGTTGAACAGTTCGCTTATTGGGCTGAACTTGATAACCTGAAAAGTGTGTGCCATCGTATGCAACTATACATTTTAAACGTTTCATCTTTTCACCAAACAATCTTTACGTTCTAATCAGCACTAAAACAACTGCTACTGCCAGCAGAAGTAAAAGCATAATTGTATCTATGCTTCCCCATTTCAATTGACGATACTTTGTACGCCCTTCTCCGCCTTTATAACCCCTTGCCTCCATGGCAATAGCCAGCTCTTCAGCACGCTTAAATGAACCTATAAATAGAGGAACAAGTAAAGGAACGACAGCTTTCAAACGATCCGTAACGGGGCCGCTGCTAAAGTCCACCCCTCGTGCTGTCTGCGCTTTAATAATTTTATCTGTCTCTTCCATCAATGTAGGAATAAAGCGAAGAGAAATGGACATCATTAAAGCTAATTCGTGTACGGGAAGCTTAAGCTTTTTAAATGGATTCAGCAAGCTTTCCATTCCATCTGTTACTTCAATAGGCGTAGTCGTTAAAGTTAGCATCGTCGTAATTAAAATTAAGAACAAGAAGCGCAAGGAAATTAAAACACCTTGAATAAGGCCGCCTTTATAGACAGAAAACCATCCCCATTCAAACAAAAGAGGACCTTCCTTTGTCATAAAAATGTGCAATAGAAACGTGATGATAATAATAAACATAACGGGCTTTAACCCTCTTAAAATAAACGAAACGGGCACTTTACTCATGGCCACTATCATAAGGGTATATACACCTAAAAAAGCATAGCCAATAGGGTTATTTGCTAAAAACACAATTAATACATACGCAAATACGAGAAGCAGCTTGGCCCGAGGATCCATTCGATGGACAACCGAATGACCCGGCACATACTTACCAATAATGATTGAGTTCATCATAATCGTTCACCTTGCTGCATAAGGTGCTGCACTTTCTCTACCACCTCAGAAAAGGTAATAACCGTATCCGATGCTTCAAGCTGAAATTTCTCTTGCAGCTTCAGCATAAAGCGAAGCGATTCTGGAACATCCAATCCATATTCTTTTAACTGCGTATGCTGACCAAATACTTCTCTAGGTGACCCTTTCATCGCAATCGTTCCCTTATTCATCACAATTAGCTCATCTGCGTACATAGCTGCATCTTCCATGCTGTGAGTCACGAGAATCGTCGTCAAGCCTTTTTCTTTATGAAGACGATAAATCATATTCATAATTTCTTGACGCCCTCTAGGGTCTAATCCAGCAGTTGGCTCATCTAAAATTAGCACATTAGGATTCATCGCTAGAATACCTGCTATCGCTACACGACGCATTTGTCCACCACTCAAATCAAAAGGAGATCTGGCGAGAATGTCTTCTGGCAACCCTACTAACTTGATAAGCTCTCTTGCTTTTTGCTTTGCTTCTTCTTCCGAAACGCCATAATTCATTGGTCCAAAAGCTATATCTTTTTCCACCGTTTCTTCAAAAAGCTGATGTTCTGGAAATTGAAACACCACGCCTACTTGCTGCCGAATAGCTTTTAAATTCTTTTCTTTTCGATTGGCTTTAATGGTGCGCTCACCGATTTGAATTTCACCAGCAGTTGGCTTCAATAAGGCATTCAGATGCTGTATGATTGTTGATTTCCCAGAACCAGTATGGCCAATAACAGCCAAAAATGTACCTGATTGAATGTTTAAATTTAAGTCATGTAGAGCAATTCGTTCAAATGGTGTATTAACTTGATAACGGTGCTCTACTTCTTTGAATATAATGTCCATAGTTCGTCCACCAAGTCCTCATCTGTTAAATGAATTTTTGATAAAGGAATTCCTACGGAAGCAAAACGATGGCTTAGTTTAACAGAAAACGGCAAGTCTAGTCCAATATCCGTTAACTTGGAACCTAATGCAAATACTTCGCGTGGAGTACCTGTTGCATAGATCTTCCCTTTGTTCATAACAACGACTCTGTCAGCCATTGCTACTTCATCTAAATCGTGAGTAATTGAAATAACCGTCAGTTGTTTTTCTTCTTTTAATTTTCTAACAGTTTCAAGTACTTCAGTTCGCCCAATAGGATCTAACATAGATGTTGCTTCATCTAGAATGATGACAGATGGCTGTACGGCAATTATACCCGCAATGGCCACACGCTGTTTTTGTCCACCTGATAGCTGATGAGGCTCTTGATCCAGAAAAGCACTCATATTGACCATTTCGATTGCTTCAGGTATACGTTTTTCCATAATCTCAAATGGAATCCCGTTGTTTTCAAGCCCAAACGCAATATCGTCTTGAACGGTTGAGCCAACAAATTGATTATCTGGATTTTGAAACACCATTCCAATCTGCTTGCGCACATCCCATATTGTTTCTTCAGATAAAAGAGTATCGCCCACTCGAACCGTTCCTTTTTCAGGTAGCAAAAGGCCATTTAGAATTCGTGCCAGCGTCGACTTACCAGATCCATTATGTCCAGCTATCGCTAACCATTCACCTTTATAAGCAGAGAGAGAAAGGTGATCTAATGTTAGGTCTGCTTCAGGATCGTATCGAAAGCATAAATCTTTTACCTCTAAAGACATTTCTTTCAACGCTATCTTCCTCTCAGCTTTTTCTATTGCAGCATTACCTACATTGATTTTTTACGCTATTTACCCGGTTTTAGGTATAAAAAAAGGGCAACGACTAGTTACACACTGTCTCGCCCTTTTCTATCTGTATTAAAAATATTAAACTAATTCAATGATAACCATTGGAGCACCGTCACCACGGCGAGGTCCAACTTTTAAGATACGAGTGTAACCGCCTTGGCGATCTTCGTAGCGAGTAGCAATATCGCTGAATAGTTTTTGTAAAGCGCTTTGACCAGCTTCTTCGTTAGCTACTTCATTACGGATGTAAGATGCAGCTTGACGACGAGCGTGTAGATCTCCACGTTTACCTAAAGTAATCATTTTTTCAACAGTTGAACGTAATTCTTTTGCACGAGCTTCAGTTGTCTCAATGCGTTCACTGATGATTAAATCAGTTGTTAAATCACGAAGAAGCGCCTTGCGTTGTGCGCTTGTACGACCTAATTTACGGTAAGACATGTGAGGTCCCCTCCTTTGTTAAGTAGTTAAACAGGTAGATATAATCAGTCGTCCTTACGTAGACCCAAACCTAATTCTTCAAGTTTAGCTTTAACTTCTTCTAAAGATTTACGGCCTAAGTTACGAACTTTCATCATATCTTCTTCTGTTTTATTAGCAAGCTCTTGTACAGTATTGATGCCTGCTCGTTTTAAGCAGTTGTAAGAACGAACAGATAAATCCAGTTCCTCGATCGTCATCTCTAGAACTTTTTCTTTCTGGTCTTCTTCTTTTTCTACCATAATCTCTGCTTTTTGAGCTTCATCTGTTAAGTTAACGAAGATATTTAAGTGTTCAGTTAGAATCTTTGCACCTAAAGCAACAGCTTTTTCTGGCTCAATGCTACCGTCAGTCCAAACATCCAACGTTAACTTATCGTAATTTGTCATTTGACCAACACGAGTATTCTCTACATAATACGATACGCGAGTAACAGGCGTATAGATTGAATCAATTGGAAGTACACCAATTGGTTGGTCTTCACGCTTGTTAGCATCGGCAGGATTATAACCTCGACCTGTGCGAGCAGTAAGTCTCATACGGAAATGAGCATCTGACTCAAGTGTTGCAATATGAAGATCTGGATTTAGAACTTCGATATCGCTGTCTGCTTGAATGTCAGCAGCCGTTACTGTACCAGGACCTTTAACATCGATCTCAAGTGTTTTCTCTTCATCAGAGTAAATCTTTAACGCTAACTTTTTAACGTTTAAAATGATGTTTGTTACATCTTCAACAACTCCAGGAACTGTTGAAAATTCATGTAATACACCTTCAATTTGAATAGATGTTACAGCTGCACCAGGGAGTGAGGATAATAGGATACGACGTAAGGAGTTACCCAAAGTAGTACCATATCCACGCTCAAGTGGTTCGACGACGAATTTACCGTACTTTCTATCATCGCTGATTTCTACCGTTTCGATTTTTGGCTTTTCAATCTCTATCAATATAAACCCTCCTTCAAAACGTCGAAACCTCGGCTAGACGGCTGATTTCTCAAATGCCTAACCGAAATTCCCTATTAGACAGTTCCCGAATGTGCACAACAAATGGAAAACATTTCGTTGCATGAATAAATTCTACACCATCATCATTATAGACAACGAAATAGAATCTATACATATTAATTATACACGACGACGTTTTGGTGGGCGGCATCCGTTGTGAGGTACAGGAGTAACATCTTTAATAGCTGTTACTTCTAAACCTGCAGCTTGAAGAGCACGGATAGCTGCTTCACGACCAGCACCAGGGCCTTTAACTGTAACTTCAAGAGTTTTCATTCCGTTATCCATAGAAACTTTAGCAGCAGTTTCAGCAGCCATTTGCGCAGCAAATGGAGTAGATTTACGAGAACCTCTGAAGCCAAGTGCGCCTGCACTAGACCAAGCAATCGCATTACCGTGAACATCTGTAATTGTTACAATAGTGTTGTTAAACGTTGAGCGAATATGAGCTACACCAGCTTCAATATTCTTTTTCACGCGACGTTTACGTGTATTAGTTTTACGTGCCATCTGTTAATGACCTCCCTTACTAATTATTTCTTCTTGTTCGCTACAGTACGGCGTGGGCCTTTACGTGTACGAGCATTGTTTTTACTGTTTTGACCACGAACTGGTAAACTACGACGGTGGCGGATACCACGGTATGAACCAATCTCAATTAAACGTTTGATGTTTAAAGAAACTTCACGACGAAGATCGCCTTCTACTTTATAGCTATCTAAAATATCACGAATTTTACCTAATTCTTCTTCTGTTAAGTCACGAACGCGAGTATCTTCAGAAACTCCAGCTTCAGCTAGAACTTTTTCAGCAGTTGGACGACCAATACCGAAAATGTATGTTAATGAAATTACTACACGCTTGTCACGAGGAATATCAACACCAGCAATACGTGCCATATGAATAGTGCACCTCCTTATTGATTAACCTTGTTTTTGTTTATGCTTAGGGTTTTCACAAATTACCATTACTTTACCTTTTCTACGGATAACTTTACATTTTTCGCAGATTGGTTTAACTGATGGTCTGACTTTCATGTTTCATACCTCCTTGATAGTACGGAGTGCATAGGTTTTATTTGAAACGGTACGTAATTCTACCGCGAGTTAAATCGTATGGTGACAATTCTACAGTTACTTTATCACCAGGTAAGATTCGAATGAAATGCATGCGAATTTTTCCTGATACGTGAGCAAGTACTGTATGACCATTTTCTAATTCTACCTTGAACATAGCGTTAGGTAAAGTTTCAGCAACTGTACCTTCAACTTCAATTACATCGTCTTTTGCCATTAAAGTGCTCTCCTTTCTTTGAAACAGTAACAAGCTATCATTAAACGACTTAAAAAGAACCTGTTCTGAACATCCGGAGATCGTAATCATTAAATTCAAGATGATTGACGCTAATATACATCTTTACCATTTTAACAGCAATTCAGACGAAAAACGATCATCGTGAATTTAGATAATTACTGTTTACTGTCCAGTGCATCTAGCGAGGAATGGATAGAGATAACATCCTTTAACATTACAATGCTGTCAGAATTTCATATCCCGTCTCAGTAATTGCAATAGTATGTTCGAAGTGCGCACACATTTTACCATCTACTGTGACAACTGTCCAGTTATCAGGTAATGTTTTTACATATCGCATACCAGCATTCACCATTGGCTCAACTGCCAATACCATGCCTGGACGTAGACGCGGTCCTTTATTCGGTGGACCATAATGAGGTACTTGCGGATCTTCATGTAAGTCTTTGCCGACCCCATGGCCAACATATTCTCTTACAATCGAAAAGTTACGTGATTCTGCGTACTGTTGAATAGCATGTGAAATATTCGACAAACGCTCACCCGGCTTAGCTTCTGCTAATCCCTTGTAGAGAGATTGCTCAGTCACATTAAGCAGCTCTTGATTTTCTAATGAAATCTTTCCTACTCCATATGTCCAAGCTGAATCACCGTGATAGCCACCGAATTTAGCTCCGATGTCTAAACTGATGATATCTCCTTCATTAAGCTTGCGTTCACCCGGAATACCATGAACTAATTCTTCATTCACAGAAGCACATACACTGCCGCGAAAACCATTATACCCTTTAAAAGACGGAATTGCATCATGTTGACGAATAAAATTTTCAGCAATTGCATCCAATTCTATAGTCGTAATACCTGGAGCGATATGCTTTTTTAACTCTTGATGAGTTAAAGCCACAATTCTTCCAGCTTCACGCATGACCTCAATTTCCTCTGGTGTCTTGCAAATGATCATTGCTTAACCCCAGCAAGTAATTGACGAACATCCTCAAACACAATGTTAATATCTTGATTACCATTAATATTGCGTAGATAACCTTTTTCTTGATAGAAATCAAGTAGAGGTTGAGATTGTTTAACATTAACTGAAAGTCTAGTTGAAACCGTCTCAGCATTGTCATCTGCACGTTGGTAAAGCTCTCCGCCACATTTGTCACAAACTCCTTCTTTCGCAGGAGGATTGAATACTAAGTGGTAAGTAGCTCCGCAATCTTTACAAATGCGGCGTCCAGTGAGACGCTCCATTAAAATGCTTTGATCTACATCAATATTAATCACATAATCAATTTGCTTGTTTAGTTCTTTTGTAATTGTTTCAAGAGCTTCTGCTTGGGCTACTGTTCTTGGGAAGCCATCAAGTAAAAAGCCGTTTTCACAATCTTGTTTGTTTAAACGCTCGCGCACAATTCCAATTGTTACTTCATCAGGAACAAGGTTACCTTGATCCATAAATGATTTAGCTTTTAAACCTAGTTGCGTTCCTTCTTTAATTGCAGCTCGGAACATATCTCCTGTTGAGATATGAGGGATATCGTAATGCTCAACGATTTTTTCTGCTTGAGTACCTTTCCCAGCACCAGGAAGGCCCATTAACACTAAATTCATTTCTTGCTTCCCCCTCAGTATCTTATCCGTTTAATGGGAAAGCAGCTTGCTTCCCACTAAACAGCTTTACTTAATAAATCCCTTATAATGGCGTTTCACTAATTGACTCTCAAGCTGTTTCATTGTCTCAAGAGCTACACCGACAACAATTAACAAACTAGTACCGCCGATCTGAGCAGATGATGGTAAGTTTGCAATTTTGATGAACAGAACCGGCAACACAGCAATTAACGCAAGGAATATCGAACCGATTAATGTCAGACGATATAACACTTTCGTTAAATAAGCTTGTGTGCTTTTACCAGGACGGATGCCTGGGATGTAGCCACCTTGCTTTTTCAAGTTCTCTGCTACTTGTTCAGGGTTAACTTGAACAAAAGTATAGAAGTAACAAAAAGCAATGATTAACGCTACATACACTATCATACCAATTGGCTTAGTATAGTCAAATGTATTCTGAATCCACGCCGTTACATCATTTGGACCGAAAAATGATGCAATTGTTGGTGGTGTAATAATAAATGAAACTGCAAAGATAACAGGAATAACCCCAGCTGCATTTACTTTTAACGGCAAATGAGTGGATTGACCTCCAACAGGATTACGACCAGCTGAACCCTTTGCATATTGAATAGGAATTTTTCGTAGCGCTTGTTGGAAGTAAATAACCCCAACAATAATAGCTAAAACTGCAATCGCAATTAAAACTACCGTTACGATACGAATGAATAATTGATCCCCAACGTCTTCAAATTGCTGTGCATAAATTTGATTTAATGTTGTCGGAATACCAGCTGCAATCCCAGCAAAGATAATGATAGAAATACCGTTACCTACGCCTTTTGCAGTAATCTGCTCTCCTAACCACATTAAGAAGGCAGTACCTGCCGTTAACACTGTAGCAATTAGAAGATACGTAGAAATTCCTGGATTAGCGATCAATTGTCCGCCCGAAATATTGTTGAATCCTATAGACATACCTAAAGCCTGGATAAATCCAAGCACAATTGTTCCATAACGAGTTACTTGAGCTAATTTACGGCGCCCAACATCTCCCTGCTTTGACCATTCTGTAAACTTAGGTACAACATCCATCTGTAATAATTGGACGATGATGGATGCTGTAATATAAGGCATAATGCCCATAGCAAGAATGGAGAAGTTTTTTAACGCGCCGCCGCCAAATGTATTCAGAACCCCGAATACATTTAACCCATCTTGCAATTTTAGTACATCCGTATTAACACTAGGTACAGGAATAAATGTACCAATTCGGAAGACAATTAACATTAACAAAGTGAAAAAGATTTTTTGTCTTATTTCACGCACGCGCATTAAATTGGAGATTGTTTGAAACATTAGATCACCTCAACTGTACCGCCAGCAGCTTCGATAGCTTCTTTAGCAGTTGAAGAGAATTTAGCAGCTTTAACAGTTAGCTTAGAGTTTAATGTACCGTTTCCTAGTACTTTAACGCCAGCTTTTGCTTTGCTTACTAAACCAGTTTCGATTAATAATTCTGGTGTTACTTCAGTTCCATCTTCAAAACGGTTAAGAGCTTCTAAATTAACGATCGCGTATTCTTTGCGATTGATATTAGTGAACCCACGTTTTGGAAGACGACGGAATAAAGGAGTTTGACCACCTTCGAAGCCAGGTCTTACGCCACCGCCAGAGCGAGCGTTTTGCCCTTTGTGACCTTTACCTGAAGTCTTTCCGTTACCTGAACCAGTACCACGACCTACACGGTTACGTACTTTACGTGAACCTTCAGCTGGTTTCAATTCATGAAGTTTCATTCCGGAGCACCTCCTTAGAGTGACAATTTATACTTATTGCTCTTTTACTGTAACAAGGTGAGCTACTTTGTTAATCATTCCGCGAATTGCAGGATTATCGTCTTGAACGACAGTTTGATTTAACTTACGTAGGCCAAGTGTACGAACAGTTACACGTTGATCTTCTGGACGACCAATTACGCTACGAGTAAGGGTAATTGCTAGTTTGTTTGCCATTCCATATCCCTCCCTTATCCTAACAGTTCTTCTACAGTCTTGCCACGTAGTTTTGCAACATCTTCAGCACGTTTTAGGTTAGCTAAACCGTTAAGAGTTGCACGTACCATGTTGATTGGAGTGTTTGAACCTAAAGATTTAGATAGAATATCACTTACTCCACCCAATTCTAGTACCGCACGAACTGGGCCACCAGCGATAACTCCTGTACCTTCAGAAGCAGGTTTTAAGAAAATTTGACCTGCACCAAATTGTCCAAGGATTTCGTGTGGAATAGTTGTACCAACCATAGGTACAGTAATTAAGTTTTTCTTCGCATCTTCAATTGCTTTACGGATTGCATCTGGTACCTCTTGTGCTTTACCAGTACCGAATCCAACGTGACCGTTTTTGTCACCAACTACAACTAATGCAGCGAAGCGGAAACGACGTCCACCTTTCACAACTTTAGCTACGCGGTTAACGGTAACAACACGTTCTTCAAGCTCTAATTTATTTGGATCAATACGACGCATGATTTTCCCTCCTTTTACAATTAGAATTGTAATCCAGCTTCACGAGCAGCGTCAGCTAATGCTTTAACACGGCCATGATATAAATAACCGCCACGGTCGAATACTACTTCGTTTACACCTTTTTCTACTGCGCGTTTAGCGACTAATTCGCCAACTTTGATAGCAGCTTCAGTGTTACCAGTGCTTTCTAAAGTCAGGTCTTTATCTAACGTTGAAGCACTTGCGATTGTTACTGAATTTAAATCGTCGATAACTTGTGCGTAAATATGTTGATTAGAACGGAACACGTTTAAACGCGGACGAGTTGCAGTTCCAGATAACTTCGCACGAACACGAGCATGTCTTTTTTTACGAACTTTGTTTTTATCAAGCTTCGTGATCATTTCGGGCACTCCTTTCTTTTACCTAACCGGCATTACTTCTTAGCAGTTTTACCTTCTTTACGACGTACATATTCGCCTTCGTAACGAATACCTTTACCTTTGTAAGGCTCTGGTGGACGAACGTCACGAATATTTGCAGCTAATGCACCTACGCGTTCTTTATCAATACCTTTAATAACGATCTTAGTTTGAGAAGGAACTTCGATTTCGATTCCTGTTTCAGGAGTAATCTCAACTGGGTGAGAGTATCCAACGCTCAATACTAATTTGCTACCAGATTTTTGTGCACGGTAACCTACACCGACTAATTCTAAACCACGTTCGAATCCTTTAGTAACACCTTCAACCATGTTACCTAAAAGGCTACGAGTAGTTCCGTGAAGAGCGCGGTGCTCTTTATTGTCACTAGGACGATTAACAACTAATACGTTGTCTTCAACTTTAATTTCGATTTCAGGGTGGAATGTACGAGTTAATTCACCCTTTGGTCCTTTTACAGTTACAGTGTTGCTCTCGTTCGTAACTGTAACACCTGCTGGAAGTTCTAAAGGCTTTTTACCAACACGTGACATAGTTACACCTCCATTCACATTTAAAACTTATTACCAAACGTACGCTAATACTTCTCCACCAGTTTGCTTTTGACGAGCTTCTTTGTCAGTTAAAACACCTTGAGAAGTAGAAACGATTGCGATACCTAAACCGTTAAGTACACGTGGTACTTCGTTATTTTTTGCATAAACACGTAGACCAGGTTTACTGATACGTTTTAAGCCTGTAATTACACGTTCGTTATTTGAACCGTATTTTAAGAAGATACGGATAATACCTTGTTTGTTGTCTTCGATGTATTCTACATCACGTACGAAACCCTCACGCTTAAGGATTTCTGCAATTTGCTTCTTAATGTTAGAAGCAGGAACTTCAATTTTCTCATGACGAACCATGTTCGCATTGCGGATACGAGTTAGTAAATCTGCAATAGGATCAGTCATTACCATATTAATTTACCTCCTTCCCAAACTTGGGTTTTACCAACTAGCTTTTTTAACACCAGGAATTTGACCTTTATAAGCAAGCTCACGGAAACAAATACGGCAAAGCTTGAATTTACGTAGTACTGAGTGTGGACGTCCACAACGTTCGCAACGTGTATACTCTTGTACTTGGAATTTTTGCTGGCGTTTTTGCTTCGCAATCATTGATTTTTTAGCCACATTTTCGCCTCCTCTGCTTAACGTTGGCAGTTATTACTTCTGGAATGGCATACCGAACTGAGTTAAAAGCTCACGAGCTTCTTCATCAGTGTTTGCTGTTGTAACAATAACGATATCCATACCACGAACTTTAGTTACTTTATCATAATCGATCTCTGGGAAGATCAATTGTTCTTTAACACCTAACGTGTAGTTTCCACGACCATCAAATGCTTTTTTAGATACACCACGGAAATCGCGCACACGTGGAAGTGATACTGATACTAGTTTATCGAAGAATTCGTACATACGCTCGCCGCGTAAAGTAACTTTCGCACCGATTGGCATACCTTCACGAAGACGGAAACCAGCGATAGATTTTTTCGCACGAGTTACAACAGGTTTTTGACCAGTGATTTCAGCTAGTTCTTCAACAGCGTTATCTAAAGCTTTTGAGTTAGAAACAGCATCACCGATACCCATGTTGATTACGATCTTGTCGATTTTTGGCACTTGCATTACAGATTCATAATTAAACTTGCTAACTAGAGCAGGAGTAATCTCTTTTGTAAATTTCTCTTTAAGACGGTTCATGTGAACTAAACCTCCCTTCACATTTCATTAATTATTTATCTAAAGTTTCACCAGATTTTTTTGCTACACGTACCTTTTTGCCATCGATAACTTGGTACCCAACACGAGTTGGCTCACCAGATTTAGGATCCAACGGCATTACGTTTGATACGTGGATAGGTGCCTCTTGGCTAACGATTCCACCTTGTGGATTTACTTGAGAAGGTTTAGAGTGTTTTTTCACAACGTTCACACCTTCAACAAGTACACGGTCTTTCTTTGGGAAAGCTGCAAGTACTTCACCTTGCTTACCTTTGTCTTTACCAGAGATAACCACTACTTTGTCGCCCTTTTTAACATGCATCCTATTCGCACCTCCTTAAAAGGCATTTTGTATTTGTTCTATATATCAATTAGATAACTTCTGGAGCTAATGATACGATCTTCATGAAGTTGTTATCACGTAATTCACGAGCAACTGGTCCGAAGATACGAGTACCACGTGGTCCTTTGTCGTCACGGATGATTACGCAAGCATTTTCGTCGAAACGGATGTAAGAACCGTCAGTACGGCGAACACCACTTTTTGTACGTACAACAACAGCTTTAACAACGTCACCTTTTTTAACAACGCCTCCTGGTGTTGCTTGTTTCACCGTACAAACGATAACATCACCAATGTTTGCTGTCTTGCGACCTGAACCACCAAGTACTTTAATAGTAAGTACCTCACGTGCACCAGAGTTGTCTGCAACTTTTAAACGAGATTCTTGTTGAATCATGTACGAAACCTCCCTTCGGATGAATCATTCTTATCCGATCTATCTTAACTATTAGATGATAACAGCTTTTTCTACAACTTCTACTAGACGGAAACGTTTAGTAGCTGATAACGGACGAGTTTCCATGATCTTCACGATATCGCCTAGTTGAGCTGTATTGTTTTCATCGTGAGCTTTGAATTTCTTTGAGTATTTTACACGCTTGCCATAAAGCGAATGCTTTTTGTAAGTTTCAACAAGAACAGTAACAGTCTTATCCATTTTGTCAGAAACTACGCGGCCAGTGTAAACTTTACGTTGGTTGCGTTCACTCATTCTGAAAGCCTCCTCTCAGACTTAATTATTTATTAGCAGCAATCTCTCTTTCACGAACTACAGTTTTCATACGAGCGATCGATTTGCGCACTTCGCGAATACGAGTAGTATTCTCTAATTGTCCAGTCGCTAATTGGAAACGAAGGTTAAACAACTCTTCTTTTAAAGCCTTAACTTTTTGTTCAATTTCAGCAGTGGTAAGGTCACGAATTTCATTAGCTTTCATTAGAATCACCACCAATTTCTTCACGTTTTACAAACTTACATTTTACAGGTAGCTTATGTGCAGCTAAACGTAAAGCTTCACGTGCAACCTCTTCAGGTACACCTGAAATTTCAAACATTACTTTTCCAGGTTTAACAACTGCTACCCAACCTTCAGGAGCACCTTTACCAGAACCCATTCGGACTTCTAGAGGCTTAGCAGTATAAGGTTTAGAAGGGAAAATTTTAATCCATACTTTACCGCCACGTTTCATGTAACGAGTCATTGCGATACGAGCAGCTTCGATTTGACGGTTTGTAATCCAAGAAGCTTCAGTAGCTTGTAAACCGAATTCACCGAAATGTACTTCCGTACCACCTTTAGCGCGTCCACGCATTTTTCCGCGGTGTTCGCGACGATATTTAACGCGTTTTGGTAATAACATAATTATTTTCCTCCTTCCTCAGTTTTCTTTTTAGTAGGAAGAACCTCTCCACGATAGATCCATACTTTCACACCAAGTTTACCATAAGTAGTATCTGCTTCAGCGTGAGCATAGTCAATATCAGCGCGAAGTGTATGAAGTGGAACTGTACCTTCACTGTAATATTCAGAACGAGCAATATCAGCTCCGCCTAAACGACCAGATACCATTGTTTTGATACCTTGTGCGCCAGCACGCATGCTACGTTGGATAGCTTGCTTTTGAGCACGACGGAATGATACACGGTTCTCAAGTTGGCGAGCGATGTTTTCAGCTACTAGTTTAGCATCTAAATCTGCTCGTTTAATTTCAAGGATGTTAATGTGTACACGCTTGCCTGTTAATTGGTTAAGAGCTTTACGAAGTGATTCTACTTCAGTACCACCTTTACCAATTACCATACCAGGTTTTGCAGTGTGGATCGTTACGTTTAAGCGGTTAGCAGCGCGTTCGATTTCAACTTTAGAAACAGCTGCATCGTTTAAACGTTTAGCGATATATTCACGTACTTTTAAGTCTTCATGTAATAAGTCAGCGTAGTCTTTGCCAGCGAACCATCTTGATTCCCAATCACGGATGACACCGACGCGAAGACCGACCGGATTTACCTTTTGACCCATGAATTATCCCTCCTTCTTTTCTGATACCACGATTGTGATGTGGCTTGTGCGCTTGTTAATTTGGCTTGCACGTCCCATAGCGCGTGGACGGAAACGTTTTAAAGTTGGACCTTCGTTAACAAAAGCGTCAGTAATAACTAAATTGTTAGCGTCCATTTCATAATTGTGTTCTGCATTGGCAATAGCAGATTTTAATACTTTCTCAACGACTGGAGAAGCAGCCTTTGGCGTGTGAAGTAGCACTGCTAGCGCTTCACCCACTTGCTTACCTCGAATTAAATCTACAACTAAACGAACTTTACGAGGAGCAATACGTACTGTTCTCGCGACAGCTTTAGCTTGCATTTAAAAGCCTCCTCTCATATTAGCGTCTTGTTTTCTTATCATCACTTGCGTGACCTTTGTAAGTACGAGATGGTGCGAATTCACCAAGTTTGTGACCTACCATGTCTTCAGTAACATAAACTGGTACATGTTTACGACCGTCATATACAGCAATTGTATGACCAATGAACTGAGGGAAGATAGTTGAACGACGAGACCAAGTTTTTACTACTTGCTTGCTGTCAGTTTCGTTTAACTTCTCAATTTTGTTGATTAAATGGTCATCTACAAAAGGTCCTTTCTTTAAGCTGCGACCCATAAATGAACCTCCCTTCGTGATTGTCCTACGGTTCGTTTGAACCGTAGCTCAATCCCGTTATTTTTTACGACGACGAACGATAAATTTATCGGATTTGTTTTTCTTCTTACGAGTTTTGTAACCAAGTGTTGGTTTACCCCATGGACTCATTGGAGACTTACGTCCGATTGGAGCACGTCCTTCACCACCACCGTGTGGGTGATCGTTAGGGTTCATTACAGAACCACGTACAGTTGGACGGATACCTAACCAACGAGAACGACCGGCTTTACCGATGTTGATTAACTCGTGTTGTTCGTTACCAACTTGACCTACAGTTGCACGACAAGTTGCAAGAATCATGCGTACTTCACCAGAAGTTAAACGTACTAATACGTATTTACCTTCTTTACCAAGTACTTGAGCAGATGTACCTGCAGAACGAACTAATTGTCCACCTTTACCAGGTTTCAATTCGATGTTGTGTACTACTGTACCAACAGGAATGTTAGCTAAAGGAAGCGCGTTACCTACTTTGATGTCAGCTTCAGGACCCGACATAACTTCTAAACCTACTTTTAGGTTTTTAGGAGCAAGGATGTAACGTTTTTCACCATCAGCATAATGAATTAATGCGATGTTAGCTGAACGGTTTGGATCATATTCGATTGTAGCAACGCGTCCAGGTATTCCATCTTTATCGCGTTTAAAATCGATGATACGGTATTGACGCTTGTGCCCACCACCTTGGTGACGAACAGTCAATTTACCTTGGTTGTTACGACCACCTTTTCTCTTGACAGGTGCAAGTAACGATTTTTCTGGTTTGTCAGTAGTAATTTCAGCGAAATCAGAAACTGACATACCACGACGACCATTTGAGGTTGGTTTATACTTTTTAATCGCCATCTCAATTTCCCTCCTTCTCTATTAATCTTAAGCTTCGAAGAATTCGATTTCGTTGCTCTCTTGAGTTAGTGTTACTACCGCTTTACGACGACGGTTAGTAAGACCACTGTAGCGACCTACACGCTTGAATTTACCTTTGTAGTTCATGATGTTTACTTTTTCAACTTTTACGTCAAAGATTTTTTCGATAGCATCTTTAACCTCAGTTTTATTAGCTCTTACATCAACATCAAACGTATATTTTTTCTCAGCCATTAAGTCTGTTGAACGTTCTGTAATTACGGGGCGCTTAATAATATCACGAGGATCTTTCATTATGCAAGCACCTCCTCTACTTTTTCAACTGCGTCTTTAGTGATTACAAGCTTATCATGGTTCATAACGTCTAATACGCTTAAACCATTAGCTGCAACAACTGTTACACCAGGAATATTACGTGCTGAAAGTGCAACATTTTCGTTAAGATCCGCAGTTACTACTAATGCTTTGCGTTCTACTGTTAGGTTTTTAAGAACTGCTACCATTTCTTTTGTTTTTGGAGCGTCAAAAGAAAGAGCTTCAAGAACAACGATGCTGTTATCTTGAGCTTTAGTTGATAATGCAGACTTAATTGCTAAACGACGAACTTTTTTAGGTAATTTGTAGCTATAGCTTCTTGGAACTGGACCAAATACTACGCCACCACCACGCCATTGTGGAGAACGGATAGATCCTTGACGAGCACGACCAGTACCTTTTTGACGCCATGGCTTACGGCCACCGCCTCTTACTTCAGAACGATTTTTAACTTTAGAAGTACCTTGACGTTGAGATGCGCGTTGCATTACGATCGCGTCGAAAAGTACTTTGTTGTTTGGTTCGATACCGAAAACGGCATCTTGAAGTTCGATTTCTCCAACGTTTTCACCGTTTTGGTTAAACAATGCTACTTTTGGCATTGGTTATTCCTCCTTTCTCGAAGAATTATTATTTAGATTTAACTGCAGATTTAACAGTAACTAGAGATTTTCTAGCTCCTGGCACGTTACCTTTTACTAATAAAAGATTGCGTTCTGCGTCAACTTTAACGATTGATAAGTTTTGCACAGTGATGCGCTCTCCACCCATGCGTCCTGGTAATAATTTACCTTTAAATACGCGGTTTGGAGCTACAGGACCCATTGAACCTGGGCGACGGTGGTAGCGAGAACCATGAGACATAGGTCCGCGAGATTGTCCGTGGCGTTTAATAGCACCTTGGAAACCTTTACCTTTTGAGATTCCTGTTACATCAATTACATCGCCTTCTGCGAAAATATCAACCTTGACTTCTTGACCAACTTCATATGCTGAAGCGTCCACACCGCGTAACTCACGGATGAAGCGCTTAGGAGCAGTATTAGCTTTAGTAGCATGTCCTTTTGCAGGTTTGTTAGATAGTTTTTCACGGATATCTTCGAAACCTAATTGGATCGCTTCGTAACCGTCTGTCTCAGCGTTTTTAACTTGAAGAACTACGTTAGCAGAAGCTTCAATTACTGTTACTGGGATCAAGTCACCATTTTCAGCAAATACTTGAGTCATACCGATCTTTCTTCCTAAGATTCCTTTGGCCATTAGTCACACCTCCTAAGTATCTTTTCATTCTTTATTTTAAATTAAAGTTTAATTTCGATATCTACACCAGATGGTAAGTCTAAACGCATTAATGAATCAACAGTTTGTGGTGTTGGATTCACGATATCAATTAAGCGTTTATGCGTGCGCATTTCAAACTGCTCACGAGAATCTTTATATTTGTGTACTGCACGTAGAATTGTATAAATTGATTTTTCAGTCGGTAATGGAATCGGACCAGATACAGCCGCACCAGAACGTTTTGCAGTTTCTACGATTTTCTCAGCAGATTGATCAAGAATTCTGTGATCATATACTTTTAAACGAATGCGAATTTTTTCTTTTGCCATTATTTTCCCTCCTTTTTCGCCTATTTTACAATAGACATTCTCCGCGGAAATTTCCCCACACTCGCCATGGCAAAGCGGCCGGGTGTGTCGGCAACCTTCCGCATCATCGCAGTCAAAGACCAACATTTTTATTATACTAAAAATGGGTTCATATTGCAACAATAAAGTTAAAAAACTTTTTTATGTGTCGCACACTTTTTTCATTATATATAAAAGGAGATCATTTTGCAAGTGTAATAGTAAAAACTATCTTTACCTTTTATCACCAAATAAAAAAGGAGTAGGTTACCCTACTCCCTTTACTGAAACGAGAAATTACTCGCTGATTTTAGCTACAACGCCAGCGCCTACTGTACGTCCACCTTCACGGATTGAGAATTTAGTACCTTCTTCAATCGCGATTGGAGCGATAAGTTCAACAGTCATTTCGATGTTGTCGCCAGGCATTACCATTTCTACGCCTTCAGGTAAGTTACAAATACCAGTTACATCAGTTGTACGGAAGTAGAACTGTGGACGGTAGTTTGTGAAGAATGGAGTGTGACGTCCACCTTCGTCTTTAGAAAGAACGTATACTTCAGCAGTAAATTTAGTGTGTGGAGTGATTGAGCCTGGTTTAGCTAATACTTGTCCACGTTGGATTTCTTCACGTGCTACACCACGAAGTAAAGCACCGATGTTGTCGCCAGCTTCAGCATAGTCAAGAAGCTTACGGAACATTTCTACACCTGTTACAGTAGTAGATTTTGGCTCTTCAGTTAAACCGATGATGTCGATAACGTCACCAACTTTAACTTGTCCACGCTCTACACGACCTGTAGCAACTGTACCACGACCAGTGATTGAGAATACGTCCTCAACTGGCATCATGAATGGTTTTTCAGTGTCACGTTCTGGAGTTGGGATGTACTCATCAACAGCGTCCATAAGCTCGATGATTTTAGCTTCCCAATCAGCTTCGCCTTCAAGAGCTTTAAGAGCAGAACCTTTGATTACTGGTACATCGTCACCAGGGAAGTCGTATTCAGAAAGAAGGTCACGTACTTCCATTTCTACTAATTCAAGTAGCTCTTCGTCGTCTACCATGTCACATTTGTTTAAGAATACAACTAGGTAAGGTACACCTACTTGACGAGAAAGAAGGATGTGCTCACGAGTTTGTGGCATTGGACCATCAGCAGCAGATACTACTAAGATACCGCCATCCATTTGAGCAGCACCAGTGATCATGTTTTTAACATAGTCAGCATGTCCTGGGCAGTCAACGTGTGCATAGTGACGAGTGTCAGTTTCGTACTCAACGTGTGCAGTTGAGATTGTGATTCCACGCTCGCGCTCTTCTGGAGCAGCGTCGATCATGTCGTAAGCCATTGCTGCACCTTTACCACTTTTCTTAGCAAGAACAGTAGTGATAGCAGCTGTTAAAGTTGTTTTACCATGGTCAACGTGACCAATTGTACCGATATTGGCATGTGTTTTTGAACGGTCGAATTTTTCCTTAGCCATTCGAAAATCCTCCTTAAAATTCATGTAGTTTATGTTTTATGAGGCCGTGAAAGGGAATGAACTCCACTTTCACAGCGTACATAAGTAGTTATACTTCAATAAAGAGTGAAAATCAATTATTCACCTTTATTTTTTTTAATAATTTCTTCTGAAATTGATTTAGGAACTTCTTCGTAGTGATCGAAGTGCATAGAATATGTTCCGCGACCTTGAGTGTTTGAACGTAATGCAGTTGCATAACCAAACATTTCAGAAAGTGGAACGAATGCACGTACAACTTGAGCGTTACCGCGTGCTTCCATACCTTCTACACGTCCACGACGAGACGTAATGTCACCCATGATATCTCCTAAGTATTCGTCAGGGATAACAACTTCAACCTTCATCATTGGTTCAAGGATAGCTGGGCTACATTTTGATACTGCGTTTTTAAGAGCCATAGAAGCGGCAATTTTAAACGCCATCTCACTTGAGTCAACGTCATGGTAAGATCCATCAACTAAAGCAGCTTTGATATCGATTAATGGATAACCAGCAACAACACCGTTTTGTAATGCATCTTCAAGACCAGCTTGAACTGCAGGGATGTATTCACGTGGAACTACACCACCAACGATTTTGTTCTCAAATTCAAAGCCTTTTCCTTCTTCGTTAGGTTCGAACTCAATCCAAACGTGACCGAATTGTCCACGACCACCAGATTGACGAGCGAATTTACCTTCAACTTTCGCACCAGCGCGGAAAGTTTCACGGTAAGCTACTTGAGGAGCACCAACGTTTGCTTCTACTTTGAATTCGCGACGCATACGGTCAACGATGATATCAAGGTGAAGCTCACCCATACCAGAGATGATGATTTGACCAGTCTCTGTATTAGTTTCCGCACGGAAAGTTGGATCTTCTTCTTGTAACTTTTGAAGAGCTGTAGTCATTTTATCTTGGTCAGCTTTTGATTTTGGCTCAACAGATAAAGAGATAACTGGCTCTGGGAATTCCATAGACTCAAGAATTACAAGACTCTTTTCGTCACATAGAGTATCACCAGTAGAAGTATCTTTTAATCCTACAGCTGCCGCGATATCTCCAGCGTATACTTCAGAAATCTCTTCACGAGAGTTAGCATGCATTTGTAGGATACGACCTACACGCTCACGCTTACCTTTTGTAGAGTTTTTGATGTATGAACCAGAGCTTAGTACACCAGAGTACACACGGAAGAATGTTAATTTACCAACATAAGGGTCCGTCATAACTTTGAACGCTAATGCTGAGAAAGGAGCGTTGTCGCTAGACTCACGCGTAACTTCTTCTTCTGTGTCAGGTACGATACCTTGGATTGATGGTACATCTACTGGAGACGGTAGGTAATCAATTACTGCATCTAGCATTAATTGTACACCTTTGTTTTTGAATGCTGAACCACAGATAACTGGGTAGAATTCAACGTCACAAGTACCTTTACGGATACCAGCTTTTAGTTCTTCAACTGTAAGCTCGCCTTCGTCTAAGTACTTCATCATTAATTCTTCGTCAAGTTCTGCAACAGCTTCTACTAAGCTTGCACGGTATTCTTCAGCTTGCTCTTTGTATTCCTCAGGAATTTCACGAGACTCTGAACGAGTACCTAAGTCATCTTCGTAGAAGTATGCTTTCATTTCCACTAGGTCAATGATTGCTTCGAACTCATCTTCAGCACCAATTGGCAACTGAATTGGGTGAGCATTTGCACCTAAACGATCGTGGATCGTTTTTACAGAGTACAAGAAGTCAGCACCAATTTTGTCCATTTTGTTAACGAATACGACACGGGGAACACCGTACGTAGTCGCTTGACGCCATACTGTTTCTGTTTGAGGCTCAACACCAGATTGAGCATCAAGAACTGCCACAGCGCCATCAAGTACACGTAATGAACGCTCAACTTCAACAGTGAAGTCTACGTGTCCAGGAGTATCGATGATGTTAACGCGGTGACCTTTCCAAGCAGCAGTTGTCGCAGCAGACGTGATAGTGATACCACGTTCTTGCTCTTGCTCCATCCAGTCCATTTGTGAAGCTCCTTCATGAGTTTCACCAATTTTATGGATACGGCCAGTATAATAAAGAACACGCTCAGTTGTTGTTGTTTTACCAGCATCAATGTGAGCCATGATTCCAATATTACGAGTGTTTTCTAAGGAGAACTCTCTTGCCATCTTAGGTATTTCTCCTTCCATATTATAATTTGTTTTTTAAAAAGTTTCGTTAAAAGATTACCAACGGTAATGAGCAAATGCTTTGTTAGCTTCTGCCATTTTGTGAGTATCTTCACGTTTCTTAACTGCAGCACCAGTGTTGTTAGCTGCATCAAGGATTTCGTTAGCTAAACGCTCTTCCATCGTTTTTTCTCCACGAAGACGAGCATAGTTTACTAACCAACGAAGACCTAAAGTAGTACGACGCTCTGGACGTACTTCTACAGGAACTTGGTAGTTAGAACCCCCTACACGGCGTGCTCTAACTTCTAGTACAGGCATGATGTTTTTAAGAGCTTGGTCGAATACTTCCATAGCTTCTTTACCACTGCGCTCTTGTACTAAATCGAATGCTCTATAAAGAATAGCTTGTGACTTACCGCGCTTTCCATCAAGCATCATTTTGTTGATTAAGCGAGATACAAGCTTAGAATTGTAAATCGGATCTGGTAATACGTCTCTTTTTGCAACAGGTCCCTTACGTGGCATTCTACTTCCTCCTTTCACTTTTAAAAGTTTATCTATTAATTGTTAAGCTATTATTTTTTAGCTGCTTTTGGTCGCTTAGTACCATATTTAGAACGACCTTGCATACGGCCATCCACACCAGCAGTATCAAGTGCACCACGTACGATATGGTAACGTACCCCTGGTAAATCTTTTACACGTCCACCGCGGATAAGTACCACGCTGTGTTCTTGTAAGTTGTGACCAATACCTGGGATATAAGCTGTTACCTCGATACCGTTTGTTAAACGTACACGAGCATATTTACGAAGAGCCGAGTTCGGTTTCTTCGGTGTCATAGTACCCACACGTGTACATACACCACGTTTTTGTGGAGAAGATTGATTAGTTTGAGCTTTTTTGAAGCTGTTGTAACCTCTGTTTAAAGCAGGTGAGTCAGATTTTTTACCTTTACTCACACGACCATTACGGATTAATTGGTTAATAGTAGGCATTTAAATTTTCCTCCTTTCGCCTTTTGTAAGACCACACATCCAGGTGGTTCATTTTTTAGCAAAAAACAAAGTCTTTGAAACTAAAAGTTCAAAAACGTGTTAACTAATAATTGCAACAGTTGCAGCGTTAACTTCTATCCTACAAGCTTGACCAAGCTTTCGCATAGAAGGGACATACGTATACGGAACGTTTTCTTGCTGTGCCGTTTTTGCCACAATGGATGTGACATAAAAATCAGCGTCTTCAGCAATGATGACTTCCTTTACTGTACCTTTTTTTAATGCTTTCACCGTCTGCTTTGTTCCTACAATAATATGATCAGCCTGTAATACTTTTTCATAAGACATTATCATATCCTCCAAAGTAACAGGTAGTTTATAGGAGCACCTTTGATATAGTATCATTCCCTAGAATGGATGTCAACTAACGTTTTGTAGTTTTTTAAAAAAACATCCATTCTAGAGTAATGATTTTATAATTAGTCGATTGTTACCGTTTCTTCAGCTTGGTTTTTGATCGGTTCAGCATTACGATATCTCGTCATACCTGTACCAGCCGGAACTAGCTTACCAATGATAACATTCTCTTTAAGTCCAAGCAACTCATCACGTTTTCCTTTAATTGCAGCATCCGTAAGAACACGCGTTGTTTCTTGGAATGACGCAGCAGATAAGAAGGAATCAGTTTCAAGAGATGCTTTTGTAATACCAAGTAATACAGGACGGCCCGTCGCTGGACGATTGCCTTCAAGTAATACTTTTTCATTTGCATCAGTGAATTGGTGAATATCAAGTAATGAACCTGGTAATACATCTGTATCTCCTGAATCCATTACACGCACTTTACGAAGCATTTGGCGAACCATTACCTCTACGTGTTTATCTCCAATTTCTACCCCTTGCATACGGTATACTTTTTGCACCTCACGAAGCAAGTACTCTTGTACAGCCGTGATATCTTTTACTTTTAGTAATTCTTTAGGATCAATTGAACCTTCTGTTAATTCTTGACCACGTGCAATGCGCTGTCCTTCAATAACTTTCAGACGTGCACTGTACGGAGCTGTGTAAGAACGAGTTTCAATCTCTCCTTGAACAGTAATTTCATGTTGACGATCGCGTCCTTCAGAAATGCCGGCAATTGTACCTTCAATTTCAGAAATAACGGCTTGACCTTTAGGGTTACGCGCTTCGAAGATCTCTTGGATACGCGGTAAACCTTGAGTGATATCGTCTCCAGCAACCCCACCTGTATGGAATGTACGCATCGTTAACTGTGTACCTGGCTCACCGATAGATTGAGCAGCGATGATACCAACTGCTTCACCCACTTCAACTTCTGAACCAGTTGCAAGGTTACGACCGTAACATTTTTTACATACACCGTGGCGAGTGTTACAAGTGAATGCAGAACGAATCCATACTTCTTCAACACCAGCATCCACAATTGTTTCAGCTAGGTCTTCTGTAATTAGTTCGTTTTCTTTCACTAACACTTCGTTTGTTCCTGGGTGAAGTAGTGTTTTTCTTGCATAACGTCCAATTAGACGCTCATCAAGTTTCTCAATTTCTTCTGTTCCTTCTTTGATTGCAACAGCCAGAATACCGCGGTCTGTACCGCAGTCGTCATCACGTACGATAACGTCTTGTGCCACGTCAACCAAACGACGAGTAAGGTAACCTGAGTCAGCTGTTTTAAGAGCCGTATCGGCAAGACCTTTACGTGCACCATGGGTAGAGATAAAGTACTCTAATACTGTTAAACCTTCACGGAAACTAGATTTGATTGGTAACTCAATGATACGACCAGACGGGTTGGCCATTAGTCCACGCATACCTGCAAGCTGAGTGAAGTTAGATGCATTACCACGGGCACCAGAGTCACTCATCATGAAGATTGGGTTGCGTTTGTCCAATGACGCCATTAATTTACCTTGGATAACGTCTTTCGCGCTACTCCATACAGAGATAACACGCTCATAACGCTCATCTTCAGTAATTAAACCGCGACGGAATTGTTTTAGTACGTTATCTACTTTAGCTTGCGCTTCTGTTAAGATAACTTCTTTTTCTCCTAAAACCACGATATCAGCTACACCAACTGTAATACCGGCTTTAGTAGAATATTTGAAACCTAGGTCTTTCATACGGTCAAGCATTTTAGAAGTCTCAGTAATTTTGAAACGTTTAAATACTTCAGCGATAATATTACCTAAGATTTTTTTCTTAAACGGTGCGATAGCCGGTTGATTCTTGATGAATTCCTTCACATCTGCACCTTTTTCAACAAAGTACTTCTCAGGAGTTTTCACTTCTAAGTTTTCTCTTGTTGGTTCGTTAATGTATGGGAACGATTTTGGTAAAATTTCGTTGAAAACTAATTTACCAACCGTTGTAACAAGCAACTGTTGATTTTGTGCTTCTGTAAACGTTTCGTTGTTTAAAGAACCTGCATACACACCTACACGTGTATGAAGATGCACATAACCGTTTTGGTACGCTAATAGTGCTTCATTTGTATCCTTGAATACCATACCTTCTCCAACTGCCTCTTCACGCTCAAGCGTTAAGTAGTAGTTACCTAATACCATATCCTGTGAAGGTGTAACAACTGGTTTACCATCTTTAGGGTTCAAGATATTTTGAGCAGCAAGCATTAAGATACGTGCTTCTGCTTGTGCTTCTGCAGATAATGGAACGTGAACCGCCATTTGGTCACCGTCAAAGTCAGCGTTATATGCTGTACATACAAGCGGGTGAAGACGGATAGCGCGACCTTCTACAAGCGTAGGTTCAAATGCTTGAATACCTAGTCTGTGTAGCGTTGGTGCACGGTTTAAAAGAACTGGATGCTCTTTAATAACCGATTCTAATACGTCCCATACTTCAGGTTGCACGCGTTCAATTTTACGTTTTGCACTCTTGATGTTATGAGCTAAACCGCGTTCAACAAGCTCTTTCATTACGAAAGGTTTGAAAAGCTCTAACGCCATTTCTTTTGGAAGACCACATTGATACATCTTTAAGTTCGGACCTACAACGATTACCGAACGGCCAGAGTAGTCAACACGTTTACCTAATAAGTTTTGACGGAAGCGACCTTGCTTACCTTTTAACATGTGAGAAAGAGATTTTAATGGACGGTTACCTGGTCCTGTTACCGGACGTCCGCGACGACCATTATCGATTAATGCATCTACAGCTTCTTGAAGCATACGCTTTTCGTTTTGAACGATAATGCTAGGAGCTCCAAGGTCTAATAAACGCTTTAAGCGGTTGTTACGGTTAATTACACGGCGATATAAATCATTTAGATCAGACGTAGCAAAGCGTCCACCATCTAATTGAACCATTGGACGAAGTTCTGGCGGAATAACCGGTAGAACGTCCAAAATCATCCAAGAAGGTTCGTTACCAGAATGACGGAAAGCCTCTAGTACTTCTAAACGTTTAATGGCACGTGTACGACGTTGACCTTGAGCAGTTTTCAATTCTTCTTTCAAAGCATCTACTTCTTTATCAAGATCGATGTCATGCAATAATTTCTTAACAGCTTCAGCACCCATTGCTGCATGGAAAGTTTGTCCGTACTTCTCACGATACGCACGGTATTCTTTCTCTGATAAAAGCTGTTTCTTTTCAAGTGGTGTATCACCAGCATCTGTTACTACATAAGAAGCAAAATAAATGATTTCCTCTAGCGCACGAGGGGACATGTCTAAGACAAGTCCCATGCGGCTAGGAATACCTTTAAAGTACCAAATATGAGAAACAGGTGCAGCTAGTTCGATATGACCCATGCGTTCACGACGAACTTTTGCGCGCGTAACTTCTACGCCGCAACGATCACATACAACACCTTTATAACGAACGCGCTTATATTTTCCACAGTGACATTCCCAGTCCTTTTGTGGACCAAAAATACGCTCACAGAATAAGCCGTCTTTTTCAGGTTTTAACGTACGATAGTTGATCGTTTCAGGTTTTTTTACCTCACCGTACGACCAAGAACGAATTTTATCTGGCGAAGCTAGACCGATTTTCATATACTCAAAGTTATTTACATCTAGCAAGGAGCCTACCTCCCTTTTAATCTACAGGTTTTTTCCCTTAACGTTTATATGAAAGTAATTCCTTACTCTTTTGTGACAGGATCTTTTTGTCCTTCAGAAAGGCTTTCTTCGTTATCAGCAATAATTGATTCTGTTGGTTGCTCATGGTCCTCTTCTGAGTCCATGATATCAATTTCTTGCTCGTCAGCAGAAAGCATCTTCACATCCATACCTAAACTTTGTAGTTCTTTAATTAATACTTTGAACGATTCAGGTATGCCAGGTTCTGGAATGTTTTCACCTTTAACAATTGCTTCGTATGTTTTCACACGACCTACTACGTCATCTGATTTCACTGTTAAGATCTCTTGTAATGTGTAAGCAGCACCGTATGCTTCAAGTGCCCATACCTCCATCTCACCAAAACGCTGTCCACCGAACTGCGCTTTACCACCAAGTGGTTGTTGTGTAACAAGTGAGTATGGTCCAGTAGAACGAGCGTGAAGTTTATCGTCTACCATGTGAGCAAGTTTGATCATGTACATGATTCCTACTGATACACGGTTATCGAATGGTTCACCTGTTCGACCATCATATAGAACTGTTTTAGCATCACGAGACATGCCAGCTTCTTCGATTGTTGCCCACACATCTTCCTCACGCGCACCATCAAATACTGGAGACGCAACGTGAATGCCAAGCTTACGAGCAGCCATACCTAAATGAAGCTCTAGCACCTGACCGATGTTCATACGAGATGGTACCCCTAATGGGTTTAACATGATGTCAATTGGCGTACCGTCTGGTAGATAAGGCATATCTTCTTCAGGTAAAATACGTGAAATTACACCTTTGTTACCGTGACGACCGGCCATTTTGTCACCTTCAGAAATTTTACGCTTCTGAACAATATATACACGGACTAATTGGTTTACACCTGGTGGTAATTCGTCGCCATCTTCACGGTTGAAGACTTTAACATCAAGAATGATTCCACCGCCGCCGTGCGGTACACGAAGAGAAGTATCACGAACTTCACGCGCTTTTTCACCGAAAATAGCGTGTAGAAGACGTTCTTCAGCTGTTAGTTCTGTTACACCTTTTGGCGTTACTTTACCAACTAAAAGATCTCCGTCTTTTACTTCTGCACCAATGCGGATGATTCCACGCTCATCTAAGTTGCGAAGCGCATCTTCACCTACGTTTGGAATGTCACGCGTAATTTCTTCAGGTCCAAGCTTCGTATCACGAGACTCAGATTCATATTCTTCAATATGAACAGACGTATATACATCATCTTTCACAAGGCGTTCACTCATGATGATGGCATCCTCATAGTTGTAACCATCCCATGTCATGAAACCAACCATTACGTTTCGTCCTAAAGCAAGCTCACCTTTTTCCATTGAAGGACCGTCGGCTAAGATCTCACCTTTTACTACTTCGTCGCCAACTGAAACAATTGGACGCTGGTTGTAACAAGTACCTTGGTTAGAACGAACAAATTTTAATAATTTGTATTGATCTAAGTTACCTTTAACTTTTTGTCCGTCTACTTCTTCATAGCGGCGAACAAAAATTTGTTTTGCTTCTACGCGCTCTACAACGCCAGGATATTTACAAATCACGGCTGCACCAGAGTCTTTACCAGATACGTATTCCATACCTGTACCTACGATTGGTGCTTCAGGATTTAATAAAGGTACTGCTTGACGTTGCATGTTCGCACCCATTAATGCACGGTTAGAGTCATCGTTCTCTAAGAATGGGATACATGCTGTAGCGGCAGATACAACTTGTTTTGGTGATACATCCATATAATCTAAACGATCGCGACGGATAACCGTGTTTTCTCCACGGAAACGTGCAACGACATTTTCATCTAAGAATGAACCATCATCACCTAGACGAGCGTTCGCTTGGGCTACAACATAGTTATCTTCTTCATCAGCTGTTAAGTAGTCAATTCGCTCTGTCACTTTACCTGTTTCAGGATCGATACGACGGTAAGGTGTTTCGATGAAACCGAATTTGTTTACTTTTGCATAAGAAGATAGTGAGTTAATTAACCCGATATTCGGACCCTCTGGCGTTTCAATCGGACACATACGGCCATAGTGGGAGTAGTGAACGTCACGCACTTCAAAACCAGCGCGCTCACGCGTTAAACCACCAGGTCCTAGAGCTGAAAGACGACGTTTGTGCGTCAATTCGCCTAATGGATTCGTTTGATCCATGAACTGTGATAATTGAGAACTTCCAAAGAACTCTTTAATCGCCGCAATAACTGGGCGAATATTAATTAATTGTTGAGGTGTGATTGTATTCGTGTCTTGAATTGACATTCTTTCACGAACAACACGTTCCATACGAGATAAACCGATACGGAATTGGTTTTGTAACAATTCACCTACAGAACGCAGACGACGGTTACCTAAGTGGTCGATATCATCTGTGTCTCCTACTTGATGAAGCAAGTTAAAGAAGTAACTGATTGATGCTAAAATATCAGCAGGTGTGATATTTTTAACTTCTTCTGTTACATATGCGTTACCTGATACAGTGATGATTTTTTCACCTTCTGGATCATTTGGCGCATAAATCTTAATAGATTGTAATGTAACATCGTCTTCTACTACTCCACCAACCGGACTATAAGTTTTGAAGTTTACTCCACCTTCAAGCATCGGAATCAAGCGATCTAGCAGACGGCGGTCAATCATTGCGCCTTTTTCTGCAATAATTTCACCTGTTTCAGGATCAACTAATGTTTCAGCTAGCTTTTGATTAAATAAGCGATGTTTGATATGAAGCTTTTTATTAATTTTATAGCGACCTACGTTCGCTAAGTCATATCGTTTTGGATCAAAGAAGCGAGATACTAATAGAGACTTCGCATTCTCAACTGTCGGTGGTTCACCCGGACGTAAACGCTCATAGATTTCTAATAGCGCTTTTTCCGTTGTTTCCGTATTATCTTTTTCAAGCGTATTACGGATGTATTCATTATCACCGATTAAATCGATAATCTCTTGGTCAGAACCGAAACCTAGCGCGCGTAACAGCACTGTTACTGGCAGTTTACGAGTACGATCAATACGCACGTATACTACATCTTTTGCATCAGTTTCATATTCTAGCCATGCACCACGGTTAGGGATAACAGTTGCTGTATATCCTTTTTTACCGTTTTTATCAAGCTTTCCACTATAGTAAACACTTGGTGAACGAACCAACTGTGATACGATAACACGCTCAGCACCATTAATCACAAAGGTACCTGTTTCGGTCATCAATGGGAAATCTCCCATGAACACATCTTGGTCTTTTACTTCACCTGTTTCTTTATTAATTAACCGCACCTTAACACGAAGAGGTGCTGCATAAGTTACATCACGTTCTTTGGACTCTCCTACTGAATACTTTGGCTCACCTAAGCTGTAATCAATAAATTCTAGTGATAAGTTACCTGTAAAATCATCAATCGGAGAAATATCTTGGAACATTTCTCGTAAACCTTCATCTAAAAACCATTGGTATGAAGCCGTTTGAATCTCGATTAAGTTCGGTAACTCTAAAACTTCACTAATACGAGCATAACTTCTGCGTTGGCGGTGGCGTCCATACTGAACTAGTTGACCTGTCAACTGATTCACCCCTCAAATCAAGCGTTATTATTCAAAATATATAATAAACCATATGTTTATTATTGAACAAAAGAAAAATGGTCTCTTTAAATAGAAAACCACAATTTCATAAAAACGTACTATTGATTTTATTAGTTTTTCCCATATAATTCAAAATTATACCTTTTATTTTATGTATAACCCGAGCTTATATGGAATATTTATATATTGGCATTTTATAATGCTAACATACTAAAAAATATTAGTCAACATTTTTTAGCACATATGATATAATACCCTTTTTTCTTTTCTACTACTTCTACTTCATTAAATAGAGATTCTAATTTCGCAAGAGCAGATGGCGCTCCTTGCTTTTTCTGAATCACAATCCAAAGTTCTCCTTGGTCAGCAAGGTGATCTAATGATTTTTCTAGAATTTCATGAACAACTTTTTTACCCGCACGGATCGGCGGATTACTAAGAATAGCTGCAAAATTCGTTTCCTTCACATTTTCATAGCAAGAGCTTTGATAGATTGAAACATTTGATACTGAATTAACTTCAGCATTTTTTTGAGCTAGTGCTAATGCACGTTCATTAACATCAACCATATGGACGTTTCTTTGGCTGTCCTCTTTTGCAAGCGCCAACCCAATTGGGCCATATCCGCATCCAACATCCAGAAGCGGGCCGGGACTCTCGGGCATTTGAAACGTTTCAATTAACAGGCGCGATCCAAAATCGATCTCTTTTTTTGAAAAAACACCGCGGTCACTCGTAAATGAAAAAGAGGTTCCTCTCAATTCAAATGAAAAGCGCTCTTCATTACTTGCAGACGATGGTGTATTAGAAAAATAATGTTCTGTCAAAATAGAACCTCCTAATCAATATGTTCTTCTTTACTATAAATGAAAAGGATGACAGAAGCAAAAAAGCTCGCTTGTACAAGCGAGCTTTTTTATATCAGTTGTTAAGCAATAATTACTTAACTTCTACAGAAGCGCCAACTTCTTCAAGTTTAGCTTTTGCTTCTTCAGCTTCTTCTTTAGAAATACCTTCTTTAAGAGCTTTTGGAGCGTTATCAACGATTTCTTTAGCTTCTTTTAAGCCAAGACCAGTGATTTCACGTACTACTTTGATAACTTTGATTTTTTGTCCGCCAGCACTTTCAAGTACTAGGTCAAATTCAGTTTTCTCAGCAGCAGCTTCACCAGCAGCACCGCCAGCTACAGCTACAGGAGCAGCAGCAGTTACGCCAAATTCTTCTTCGATTGCTTTTACTAAATCGTTAAGTTCTAAAACAGTCATATTTTTAACTGCTTCAATGATTTGTTCTTGAGTCATTGTTAATTTCCTCCTTGTGATTGTGTTATATATAACAGACTAGATTATGCACCTTGTTCTTCTTTTTGATCTGCCACAGCTTTTGTAGCAAGAGCAAGGTTGCGAATTGGAGCTTGAAGCACGCTAAGCAACATAGAAAGTAAGCCTTCGCGAGATGGTAGTTCTGCAAGTGCTTTAATTTCTTCAACAGATGCAACATTACCTTCAATTACACCAGCTTTGATTTCTAACGCTTCGTGTTCTTTCGCGAAGTTGTTTAGAATTTTAGCTGGAGCAACAACATCTTCTCCACCAAATGCGATTGCATTTGGACCTACTAACGCATCATTAAGATCTGTTAGTTCAAGTTTTTCTACAGCACGGCGAGTTAAAGTGTTTTTGTAAACTTTGAACTCAATGCCTGCTTCACGTAATTGCTTACGAAGTTCAGTAACTTCAGCAACATTCAAACCACGGTAGTCAACGACAACTATTGAGTTACTCGCTTGAAGTTTTTCAGCAATTTCGTCTACGACTTGTTTCTTTTGTTCAATTACGTTGCTCATCTTTACACCTCCTGTAGATTTCCTTCCGTACACTCAGACAAGGTGCAATAAAAAACCTCCATGACAATAAAGACATGGAGGTGTAGTAAGCGAACCATAACGTTTCACTAATTTATCTCACACACCTCGGTAGGAAATTAAGCTTTGCAGCACCTACTGTCTACGGTACAAATGTTATTCTTTTTAACAACATTATCTATTATAATCAGGGACTTTCAAAAAGTCAACACCGATTTATTTCCAAATTTATTAAGCAGAGAATGAAGCAGTATCAACTTTGATACCAGGGCCCATTGTTGAAGTAACAGCTACGTTCTTCATGTATGTGCCTTTTGCTGCTGCCGGCTTAGCTTTTACCATAGTTTCGAAGATTGTAGTGAAGTTTTCAACTAACTTGCTCTCTTCGAAAGATACTTTACCGATTGGTACGTGGATGTTACCAGCTTTATCAACGCGGTATTCTACTTTACCAGCTTTGATTTCGTTAACTGCTTTTTGAACATCAAATGTTACTGTACCAGTTTTAGGGTTTGGCATTAAACCTTTAGGTCCTAATACACGACCAAGTTTACCAACTTCACCCATCATATCTGGAGTAGCTACGATTACATCGAACTCGAACCAACCTTGTTGGATTTTGTTGATGTAGTCAGCATCGCCAACGTAGTCAGCGCCTGCAGCTTCAGCTTCTTTAGCTTTTTCGCCTTTAGCGAATACTAATACACGTTGAGTTTTACCTGTACCGTTTGGTAGTACTACTGCACCACGAATTTGTTGGTCAGCTTTCTTAGGGTCAACTCCTAAACGGAATGCTACTTCTACAGTTGCATCAAATTTAGTTGTGTTTGTTTTCTTTACTAATTCAATCGCTTCTTGTACTGAATAAGTTTGTGTACGATCTACAAGCTTAGCAGCTTCAACGTACTTTTTACCTTTTTTAGCCATTTTTGTTTCCTCCTTATGTGGTTTTAACGGAATAACCTCCCACTAATAAAGGTTGCGAGCATAGGAAAACTTCCATTTCTCGCAACCTTCTAACACCCAATCAAATGGAATTAGTCTTCAACTACGATTCCCATACTGCGCGCTGTACCTTCTACCATGCGCATTGCAGATTCAACGCTAGCAGCGTTTAAGTCAGGCATTTTAGTTTCAGCAATCTCACGCACTTTGTCACGCTTGACTGTTGCAACTTTATTACGGTTTGGTTCACCAGAACCAGACTCAATACCAGCCGCTTTCTTAAGTAGTACAGCAGCAGGTGGAGTTTTCGTAATAAATGTAAATGAACGGTCTTCAAATACCGTGATTTCAACAGGAATGATAAGACCAGCTTGATCAGCTGTGCGAGCGTTAAACTCCTTACAGAAACCCATGATGTTAACACCGGCTTGACCTAATGCAGGACCAACTGGTGGCGCTGGATTTGCTTTACCTGCAGGAATTTGTAACTTAACAAGTTTAATTACTTTTTTAGCCACGAGACACACCTCCTTAAGTCCGTGATGTGGTAATAGGGCGATGCCCTCCCACTCAATGTTCTTTATATATAAAATAAAGAAATAGTTGTTTTAGTCTCTAGTTTTGAGACATACTGACTTATGAAATATTAACATTAAACTTCATGAATTGCAAGGTCTTACAGATTATATTTTTTCAATTTGTGTAAAGTCTAGCTCTACTGGCGTTTGTCTTCCGAACATATCCACATGAACCTTAACTTTACGTTTATCTGTATCGATTTCTTCAATGGTACCTTCGAAGTTTGCAAACGGACCTTCTTGAACCAATACTGTTTCTTTTAGTTCAAAGTCAAAGTCAGCATGCTTCTCGTCCATGCCCATTTGTTTTAAGATCATTTCTACTTCTTCTGGTAGAAGAGCAGTTGGCTTTGAGCCAGAACCTGCTGAACCTACAAAGCCTGTAACGCCAGGTGTATTACGAACTACATACCATGAATCATCCGTCATGATGATTTCAACTAACACGTACCCTGGAAATACTTTTTTCTTTGTAATCTTTTCTTTGTTGTTCTTAATTTCTCTTTCTTCTTCTTCAGGAACAACAACGCGGAAAATTTTATCTTGCATACCCATTGTTTCTACGCGCTTTTCTAAATTTGTTTTTACTTTATTTTCATATCCAGAATAAGTATGGACTACATACCAATTTTTCTCCATTTCTGAGGACTATACGTCCTTCCCTCCCAGCTCACTATAAAATAAGATGTCCTAATCTATTGCACAGACAACGCACTAGGAAAATAGTTGACTCCTAGCACAATCATTCTTAAAGCAAATTAAAAAACCCGTCTCCGGGCTTTTCTGAAAAAAACATAATTTAGCTTTATTATACCATGATTTAAGTCAATTTATTCAAGGGATTAAACGAATAAGTGACGAAATTCCGTAATCAACTACTACAAAAAAGAGTGTCATAAATACAACTGTAGAAATAACAGTAATTGTATAACGAGTTAGCTCATTTTTTTTAGGCCAACTTACCTTCTTCATCTCACGCCCAACATCACGTAAGAAATTTCCTACACGGTTCATGTTTGTAACCTCCAATAAATTAAAAGGGGTATTAGTCTGTGCAGATTATTGATCTACTTTGTTTCACGATGAATCGTATGTGCGTTACACGTTTTGCAAAACTTCTTCATTTCTAAACGCTCTTCGTTTTGCTGTGTGTTTTTCATAGTCGTATAGTTACGACTAGCGCATTGCACACACGCAAGTACAACTTTTTTACGCATAATGTCAACCACCTATAGAGTGATAATGTCTATAAAAAAGTATCACAGACTTTCTTAGCATGTCAATATGAGGATAGAAGGCTACATTGTGATTTCACGAATCTCGAGGTAGCGCTCTAATTTCCTTTTCACACGCTGAAGTGCATTATCGATGGATTTGACGTGGCGGTTTAACTCTTCTGAAATCTCTTGATAAGATTGACCATCTAAATAAAGAACGAGAACTTTTCGCTCAAGATCACTTAAAAGTTCAGCCATCTTTAATTCAATATCATCAAACTTCTCTCGATTAATGAGCAACTCTTCTGGATTTGCTACTTTTGTCCCCGAAATAACATCCATTAAGGTTCGGTCGGACTCTTCATCATATATTGGCTTGTCCAATGATACATAAGAGTTTAATGGAATATGTTTTTGCCTTGTTGCGGTTTTAATAGCGGTAATAATTTGCCTGGTAATGCAAAGTTCAGCAAAAGCTTTAAACGAAGTTAGCTTATCTTCTCTAAAATCTCTAATTGCCTTATATAACCCTATCATACCTTCTTGTACAATATCTTCACGGTCTGCCCCAATTAAAAAATATGACCGCGCCTTTGCTCGCACAAAGTTTTTGTATTTATGAATCAAATACTCTAATGCGTCAATATCGCCTTTATGCACAAGATCGACAACTGTTTCATCCTCTTGTTGTTCGAAATGAGCATGCAGTTTTCTCCCATAATTATCGCCCATATCGATCCCCCCGACCGCACAGTAGATAGAAATATTATACAGTAGCTAATTCCGTACCGTCAATAACCTCACCGCTGTCCCCGACGCCATTTTTCGAAAATTTCGGCTACTTGATTGGAAAGTTGAATGCGTGCCGCTGGCTTTTGATTTTGAATAGACTTCACATCAAGATTAATATGTTTCTCAATCTGCTCAATTTCGTTGTACAATTCTCGAGCAGAAATTCTGAGCGCACCTTGTCCAAAGATTGCCCACTGCTCCGTGAAATCAGATGTAGCAACATGAATCTGTGTCTTTACATTGCTTAGCTCTTGAGCCAGCTTTTCAATGTACTCATCCGCTGTTTCATTTTCTCTTGTAAATACAACGTCAACCTTATGATTTTTTGCCTTCTTTTCAATTCCTTCGACCATATGAGCATCGAAGACAATAATGACACGGTACCCCATATATGCTTGATACTCTGCCATCTTTTCGATTAACAGGTCTCGAGCACCGGCTAAATCATTATCTCTAAGCTTTCTTAGGTCGGGCCACGCACCTATCATGTTATAACCATCCACCAGTAGAATATCCATTCTTATTCACCTAGAGGATGGCGTTTTCGGTAAACCTCATACATGAGAAGACTAGCTGCTACAGATGCATTTAACGATGTAACATGCCCAACCATCGGAAGTTGTACAAGGAAGTCGCATTTTTCACGAATCAAACGACTCATGCCTTTTCCTTCGCTTCCAATCACTAACGTAAGCGGCATACCTCCATCTAAGTTGCGATAATCATCGCTTTCTTTCGCATCTGTTCCAACAATCCATACGCCTCGATCTTTTAATTCATCAATCGTCCTTGATAGGTTTGTTACCCTTGCTACGGGAACATGTTCAATCGCTCCTGTAGAGGCCTTAGCTACAGTGGCCGTTAATCCAACTGAACGGCGCTTTGGAATAATAATACCGTGTGCGCCAACGGCATCGGCTGTTCGCATAATAGAACCTAAATTATGGGGATCTTCAAGCTCATCTAGCAGAAGAAAAAACGGACTTTCATTACGTTTTTCCGCTAAGTTAAATAAATCATCTAACTCTGCATATTGATAAGCAGCAACTTGTGCAGCTACTCCTTGATGAATACCGTCTACCATTTGTTCAATTTTCTTTTTCGGTACAAACTGCACTAATACACCATTACGTTTTGCTAACTGCGTGATTTGCCCCATAGAACCGCCTTGCGATCCTTCGGCAATCCATAGTTTGTTAATGTCACGCCCAGACTTTAGGGCTTCTAGGACCGGATTACGTCCAATAATAAATTCATGTTCCATGATTCATTCCTCCCTCTCCTTCATCGACGAAAGAGATAGCTTTAGTAATAAGTTCCATCATTCTTTCTTCTTCACCTAAAAGATACAAATAGCCTACGACCGCTTCAAATGCTGTACTGTAGCGATACGTTTGCACATCTGTGTTTTTAGGGACTGTACCGGACTTTGCATTGCGTCCTCGGCGCAGTACACCTTCTTCTTCTTCAGTAAAAAAGTTTTCATTTTTAAAATAATATACGATTTGCGCTTGTGCTTTTGCTGATACATATTTTTTAGCTTTATTATGAAGCTGGTTAGGGCGCACTGTCCCTAACACCAGCAGGTGGCGGCGAACATGTAAATCAAACACCGCATCACCCATATAAGCAAGAGCTAAGCTATTTAGCTGTTTTACATCTAATTTACTGCTGCTCATAACACTATTATCCTCTTTTCCATCTTGTTCCTTGTGCGGTATCTTCTAAAATAATATTTTTAGCCTTTAATTCATCTCGAATTTGATCTGCTAATTGGAAATTACGATCTTTACGAGCCTGAATACGATCTTGGATCAATTGATCAATTTCTTCGTCTAGAAGTTCAGCTTCTCCAAACGTAATGCCTATTGCAGCACCTAATTCTTTAAACTCTTTAATAAAGGCTTCAATTACATCTGTAGACGTTGTTTGTTCTAATAAATACAAGTTAGCTTGCTTTGCTAGCTCGAACAGAACAGAAATGGCATTTGCCGTATTAAAATCATCATCCATCTCTTCAACAAACGTTTCGCGAAGCTCTTTTAGCTTTTCGAACCATTCTGAAGCATCTTCTTGAAGATTTGTTGCTGCCTCTAGACGGTGAGTTAAGTTGCCGTAAGCTGTTTGCAGACGCTCAAACCCTTTGCGCGTATTCTCTAAAATTTCTTCGTTATAGTTAATCGGGTGACGATAGTGAACAGATAAAATAAAGAATCGAAGTAGGGACGGATCATGCTTTTTAATAATGTCATGAACTAACACGAAGTTCCCTAGTGATTTAGACATCTTTTCATTATCAATATTGATATATCCGTTATGAAGCCAGTATTTCGCAAACGATTTCCCAGTGAGCGCTTCTGATTGGGCGATTTCATTTTCATGATGAGGGAAAGCTAAATCCTGACCGCCTGCGTGGATATCAATTGTATCACCTAAATACTTGCGTGCCATCGCAGAGCACTCGATATGCCAGCCTGGTCTTCCTTGACCCCAAGGGCTATCCCATGCGATCTCCCCATCTTTGGTTGCTTTCCAAAGAGTAAAGTCTAATGGATCTTCTTTCTTTTCTCCAACTTCGATACGAGCACCGGATTGCAATTCATCAATAGATTGATGTGATAATTTTCCGTATCCTTCAAACTTACGTGTACGATAGTATACATCACCCTCTGACTCATATGCATATCCTTTTTTCACCAGTTCATCAATGAACTCAATAATGATATCCATATTTTCAGTTACGCGTGGATGCACATCGGCATGCTTGCATCCAAGAGCTGACGTATCTTCAAAGTAGGCATCGATAAAGCGGTTTGCGATCGTTGGAACATCTTCTCCTAACTCTTTTGCTGCCTTAATTAATTTATCATCCACATCTGTGAAGTTTGAGACATACTCTACATCGTAACCTCTAAATTCTAAATAGCGGCGCACCGTATCAAATACGATTGCAGGACGCGCATTTCCAATATGAATATAGTTATACACGGTCGGTCCGCACACGTACATTTTGACTTTGTTTTCTTCCAGCGGTACAAACGTCTCTTTTTGACGTGTTAACGTGTTATATAGCTTAATTGCCATGGTGAATCTTCCCTTCTTTTAATTCCTTTAATTGATTTTGCAGGTGTAAAATTTCTTTCTCTAGCTGTTTAAAACGCTCTGCATCTGGATCTGGCAAATCTTGATGATTCAAATCTTTTGGAATCCGGACGCCATTTTGAATGACGACTCGGCCAGGGATACCAACAACCGTTGAGTTTTCTGGGACGTCATTTAACACAACTGAGCCCGCTCCAATTTTGGAGTGCGCATGAATCGTAATCGACCCTAGCACTTTAGCACCTGTTGCAATTAAGACATTGTCTTCGATCGTCGGGTGACGCTTTCCTTTTTCTTTCCCTGTTCCTCCGAGTGTTACTCCTTGATATACTGTTACATTATCTCCAATTTCGCACGTTTCCCCAATAACAATTCCCATCCCGTGGTCAATAAAAAATCGGCGGCCAATTTTCGCACCCGGATGAATTTCAATCCCTGTGAAGAATCGGCTAATTTGTGAGATTACACGTGCCAGAAAAAACCACTTTCTTTTAAAAAGCCCATGAGCTAATCTATGTGCCCAAATAGCATGCAACCCTGAATAGGTTAATATCACTTCAATATAACTTCTTGCTGCAGGATCTTGTTCAAATATGGCCTCAATGTCTTCCTTTAACAACTTTAGCATCATCTCACCCCAATTCCGCTATTTCTCTATCTACTCATTGATTGTATAAAAAAACGCCCCTATGTCAAATGACACAGAGACGTATATACGCGGTTCCACTCTGTTTGGATCAACAAACGATCCCAACTCTTCTCTCATAACGTGAAAGTACCCGCTTTTGCCTACTTACTTAGTAGCATTCAACAAAAGACTCAAAGGCGCACTTCAACAAGTTTTGTCATAGGTTACTTTCAGCCGGTGATAACCCTCTCTGATATGCAATGAACTTGCCTACTCTTCCTTCTCAACGATATCCATATTTGATTATTTTATCATATGGGCAAAATAGAAATTTGTTAACTATAAATGCTTTCTAAACGAGCTAAAACTGTTTCTTTTCCTAAAAGAGAAATAGCTTTTGGAAGCTCAGGACCATGTGTTTCGCCTGTTGTTGCTACACGAATTGGCATAAATAGTTTTTTACCTTTTTGACCTGTTGCTTTTTGTACAGCCTTTGTTGCTGCCTTAATTTCATCAGCGCTGAATTCTTCTAAGGAAGAAATCTCTTCAGCAAATGCTTTTAACACTTCCGGTACTTGTTCTTCAGCAAGCACTGCTTTTGCTTCTTCACTGTAATCAATTTCTTTCTTAAAGAACATTTCAGTAAGTTCAACAATCTCAGCGCCAAAGCTCATTTGTTCTTGGTATAGAGCAACTAAGTCACGTACCCATTGTTCTGTTTCTGCATCGCGCGCTTCTTCAACTTTTCCAGCTTTCACTAAGTGCGGAACTGATAAAGCTACTACCTCGTCTAAATCCAATTTTTTCATGTATTGGTTGTTCATCCAACGTAATTTGCTTGTATCAAATAGTGCTGGAGATTTTGATAAACGAGCTGGGTCAAAAATTTCAATGAACTGTTCTTTAGAGAAGATTTCTTCTTCTCCCACAGGTGACCAACCAAGCATTGTAATAAAATTAAACAGTGCTTCCGGCAAGTAACCTAATTCTTTATATTGCTCAATAAACTGAATGATTGACTCATCACGTTTACTTAGCTTACGGCGATTTTCATTTACGATTAATGTCATATGACCAAATACAGGAGGCGTCCAGCCTAAAGCTTCATACACAAGAATTTGCTTCGGTGTATTAGAGATATGGTCATCTCCGCGTAGAACATGTGTCATCTTCATTAGATAATCATCAATGGCTACAGCGTAATTATATGTGGGTGTACCGTCTTTTTTCACAATAACGAAGTCACCAATGCCTTCAGACTCAAATGATACTTCATCTTTGACAATATCATTCCATTTAATTTCTGTGTTACTAGGAACACGGAAGCGAATGCTTGGCTCGCGGCCTTCTCCTTCTAGTTCAGCACGCTGTTTAGCTGTTAAGTTACGGCACTTACCTGAATAGCGCGGCATTTGACTGTTCGCCTGCTGTTCTTCACGCTCTTTTTCAAGCTCTTCTGACGTACAGTAACAGTGATAAGCTAATCCTTTTTCAAGAAGTTCTTCCGTATATTTTTGATAGATTTCCGTACGTTCAGACTGGCGGTAAGGACCGTACTCGCCGCCTACGTCGATACTCTCATCCCATTCAATACCTAACCATTTTAAATAGCGCAGCTGACTTTCTTCTCCGCCTTCGATATTACGCTTTTGATCTGTATCTTCAATACGGATAATAAATTTACCGTTTTGATTTCGTGCAAATAAATAATTAAATAGTGCTGTTCTTGCATTCCCTATATGAAGATGTCCAGTTGGACTCGGGGCATAACGAACTCTTACTTCGCTTGACATAACTAAGATGACCTCCAATTTAATATTACTTATAGTATGTATTTATATGTTTTAGACATGTTCTAATTTTATCACCAAATAGGTATCTGTCAAAGTCAACTGTTTTTATTTTTGATAAACTAAAACGGCTGCTTGGGCGGCAATTCCTTCTTCACGTCCCGTGAAGCCTAACTTTTCTGTTGTTGTTGCCTTGACGTTAATTTGAGAAATGCTTGCTTCTAACAGCTGCGCAATACGCTCTCTCATTGGTTCAATGTAAGGAGCCATTTTAGGTTTTTGCGCAATAATCGTGCAATCTACATTGCTTAATTCATAACCTTCATCTTTTAGTAGTTTCCATACATGTTGAAGAAGCTTTGCTGAATCAGCATCTTTAAATTCAGGGTCTGTATCTGGAAAATGCTTTCCGATATCTCCTTTAGCCGCCGCTCCTAATAAGGCATCTGCGATTGTATGTAACAGCACATCTGCATCTGAATGGCCTAATAATCCTTTTTCATACGGAATTTCTAAACCGCCGATGATTAAAGGTCTTCCTTCTGCAAATTCATGTACGTCGAAACCTTGTCCTACTCGAATGTTCATTTTTCCACTCCTTCAGTCCTGTTTAGCTTTGTTAATATAGCTTCTGCATATAACAAATCTTCTGGTGTTGTTAGTTTTATATTATCGTAATTCCCCTCTACAATCGATACTTTTTGCCCCGCTTTTTCTACTAAGCTTGCATCATCGGTGCCTAAGTATTCATTTGTTTTTGCTTTTTCGTGTGCATCCATTACTACATCAAAAAGAAAAGCCTGCGGCGTTTGAATAGCCCACAAGCTAGAGCGCTCAACTGTTTCAATGACAGTACCCTGTTCCACACGCTTAATTGTGTCTTTTACTGGAACAGCCAGCACAGCAGCCTTATCACTAGCAGCTTTTTCTACTAACTCATGGATTGTGTTTTGTTGAACAAATGGACGAGCGCCATCATGAATTAATACCATCTGAGCCTGCTTTAAACTTTTAAGACCGTTATAAACGCTATGTTGACGTTCATCGCCTCCAACTGTCAATGATTGAACCTTTTGAATTGGATATTCGATTAATAACTCTTCAAAAATCTCTACTTCTTTTTCGTTTACGACTAGTGCAATTCCACTGCACCAAGGATCTTGTTCGAATTTTTGCAGCGTATGAATGATAAGCGGAACGTTTTGAATAGTTAAAAATTGTTTGTTCCGCCCCGCTTTCATTCGCTTCCCCTGACCTGCAGCTAACACGATAATTTCATACTTCATAGGTATACTCCCTTTACCTGTTACGTCACAGTGCTTTTTCTAATAACTTAGGTTTCGCAAAAATCATACGGCCTGCTGAGGTTTGGAGTACGCTCGTCACCAGTACATCAATTTGCTTTCCAATATAATTTCTTCCTTCTTCTACCACGATCATTGTACCGTCATCAAGATAGGCAATACCTTGATTGTGCTCTTTACCGTCTTTTATAACCAATACGTTCATTTCTTCTCCTGGAAGTACAATTGGCTTGACGGCATTTGCTAAGTCATTGATATTTAAAACGCCAACATTTTGAAGTTCACATACTTTATTTAAATTAAAATCGTTTGTCACGACCAAACCGGAAGTCAGCTTTGCTAGTTTAACCAGCTTGCTGTCTACTTCTTGAATGTCCTCGAAATCGCCTTCATAAATTTCTACCTTCATTGCCAGTTCTTTTTGAATACGGTTTAGAATATCTAGACCTCGTCTACCTCTGTTTCGTTTTAGAACATCCGACGAATCAGCAATATGCTGAAGTTCCTCAAGCACAAAGCGCGGAATAACAATCGTTCCGTCTAAAAATCCTGTTTGACAAATATCTGCGATACGGCCGTCAATAATAACGCTTGTATCTAAAATCTTAAGAGACTTTAATGATTCTTCGTTATCTGTTTCTTCTTCTTGTCCTTTTTTCTTCCCAATTCGAGCTGGCATCGAAAACACGCTTACAAGTTCATCACGTTTTTTAAATCCGACTTGAAACCCTAAGTAACCTAAAAGAATACTTAGAAAGATTGGTAAAATGGTACTTACTACTTGAAGTTGAATTCTGCCTAAAAAAGCTCCGACCAAGTAGGCTACAATAAGCCCTAAAATCAATCCTAAGCTCCCAAAAAGCACATCCGTTACAGGCGCCTTCAGTAACGCCTCTTCCACTCGGCGAATTAATTCAACTATATAATCAACAATCCAAAACGTGACAAGGAAAAACAAAATGGCTCCCAGTATTGCATCGACGTAAGGCTTTTCTAGAAATGCTACATCTTGCAGATTTAATAATTGAATAAGTTCAGGTATAAAAAAGACGCCCAATGTACCACCTGTAATAATAAAAAATAACTGTACAAAACGTTTTAACACGCCTTCACCTCCTTTTATCATTATAAACAGTTTACAATGATTGAAACCTGTTATTTAACCAAAAAACAGAATTTGTAAACAAACTGTCACTTTTTTTGTATTTTCACAATATCTTAATGAATCAAACATTTAATGTCAATTAATATCCTATAGCTGACGGTTTGTAAGATGCTGCTCTTTTAGTCTTTTTAGGCCTTCTCTGATTTTCCGTGCTCGAATTTCACCGATGCCTTCTACCTCATCCAATTCTTCTACCGACGCATCTGCTATCGTTTTTAAATCCCCTAATTCATCAATGAGATTTTCAATAATAATCGATGGAAGTCTTGGAATTTTATGAAGCATTCGATACCCTCTAGGAATAACGCTGTCTTCAAAGCTTGTATACATGGGATATCCCATTAAGCGAAGAAGCGTCTGGTCATCGAGAAGAACATTATTTGATGGCTGCTGCATGCGTTCAATTACTCGGTAAGGGTCAAAGCTGAGGTCATACATATAATCTTTGATTAATAAAGTTGCTTCTTCCTCTAAGTGGGAAAGTAGTTCATTCATTTGGAGACGGATTAGTCTTCCTTCTGTTCCTAACTCGCTAATATAGCTCAAAATTTCATTTTTAATACGCAGAACCATTTCTGTACGATGAAGCGACTGCAGCACGTCTGTATGAGTTACTTGCTCTTCAAACTCTAATGCACTGAGACTTGTAATCGATTCGTCTAATACCGCCTTGTACTTCTCAAGTGTTCCAAGCGCTTGATTCGCTTTTGCTAAAATAACGCTAATGTCTTTCAATACATACTGCAGAGACCCTTTGTAAAGCGTAATCACATTTCTTCTTTGTGAAATGGCTATCACCAATACACCTGACTGCTTAGCTACGCGCTCTGCTGTACGGTGTCGCATTCCTGTCTGTGAAGAAGGAGTAGAGGGGTCTGGCATGAGCTGAGCATTAGCAAATAATATCTTGCTTCCACTGTCGTTTAAAATAAGCGCTCCATCCATTTTGGCTAACTCGTATAAATGCGCAGGTGTAAATGCACAATTAATCGAAAATCCTCCATCTACCATCTTTTTGACTTGTTCATTGTAGCCCATAACAATTAAGCCGCCCGTCTTTGCCCGCAAGACGTTATCGATACCGTCACGAATAGGGGTTCCTGGTGCTACAAACTGCAGAATTTCTGATATTTGTTTTTGACTAACTGTTGTTTTTTCTCCTTCCACTGCTTATCCTCCTAATGTATATTGCAGAGCCTCCGCTACTGTTGATACCCCAATCACATCAATACCATCTGGGACTTTCCATCCTCCTAAATTTTTCTCTGGGATAATAATTCGTTGGAACCCTAATTTTACCGCTTCTTGAACGCGCTGTTCAATTCTAGATACTCGGCGTACTTCACCTGTTAATCCTACCTCTCCTACAATAACATCTGTAGCGCTAGAAGCAGCATCTCTGAAACTTGAAGCAATGCTAACGGCTACAGCTAAATCAATTGCTGGTTCATCTAATTTCACTCCACCTGCTACTTTTAAATAAGCATCTTGATTCTGCAGCAGCATTCCTACACGCTTTTCTAAAACAGCCATGATAAGCGAAACGCGATTATGATCTACTCCCGTCGCCATTCTTCTAGGGTTTCCAAAGCTCGTTGGACTGATTAGCGCCTGCAGCTCTACTAATACGGGTCTTGTCCCCTCCATTGAAGCGACAACAACCGACCCTGCTGCTCCCTGAGACCGTTCTTCTAGAAAGATTTCAGACGGATTCAATACTTCTTCTAGCCCACTTTCTTTCATTTCAAAAATGCCCATTTCATTTGTAGACCCAAACCGGTTCTTAACCGCTCTTAATATACGATACGTATGATGACGCTCTCCTTCAAAATAAAGAACCGTATCCACCATATGTTCAAGAAGTCTTGGACCTGCAATGGCCCCTTCTTTCGTTACATGCCCCACAATAAAGATGGCAATTCCATTCGTTTTAGCAACACGCATTAGTTCAGCCGTACACTCTCGCACCTGTGAGACGCTTCCTGGCGCTGATGTGACATCAGCATGGTAAATGGTTTGAATTGAATCAATCACCACAAAATCAGGCTGCATGCTTGAGATGGCCTCTAGTATTAATTCTAAGTTTGTTTCTGCGTGAACATAAAGCTCTTCAGCTTTTACACCTAACCTGTCCGCTCTTAACTTCGTTTGCTTGGTTGATTCCTCTCCCGAAATATATAGTACTTTATTTTGTTTCATTGCTAACTGCGCAGAGGTTTGCAAAAGTAAAGTAGACTTTCCGATACCCGGATCTCCCCCTATTAAAACGAGTGAGCCTCGGACAATACCTCCACCTAATACACGATTTAACTCTGCAGAAGGTGTAAAAATTCGTGGTTCTGTTGTAGATTCAATCGCTGTAATTGACTGAGGTTTTTGAACTTTAGAAGCAGTAGCTCCGGAAAAAGCTCCTCGGCGTGATGATTTCGTTTCTTCCATTTCTTCTACCATAGAATTCCAGCTTCCGCATCCAGGACATTTCCCCATCCATTTTGCTGATTCATATCCGCAATGCTGACATGCAAATTTTGTTTTTCGTTTCGCCATTATGTTATCAATCTCTCCGTTCATTCAATCGATTTCTATCTCTATTGTACACTATTTCCTAAGCTAAAATAAAAAGGGAGGCATACGTGTTTTTTCGTATGCCTCGTCTTGGTTTGAGTAAATTTAGCTGATGCTGCTTGGAGCGGAGGATTTAACAACAAATTCTCCTTTGTCTACATCTAGCGTCACTTTCTGACCTTTTTGAACAACTCCTTTTAGCAGCTCTTCAGATAAACGGTCTTCAATATGTTTTTGAATTGCTCTACGAAGTGGACGAGCACCGTATTCTGGATCAAAACCTTCCTCTGCAATCTTATCAATTGCCTCTTTTGTTAACTCAAGATCAATTTCTTGCTCTTTTAAGCGTTTTGTTAACTGATCCGCCATTAATTTAACGATTTCAGCTAAGTGAGGTTTCTCTAATGAATGGAAGACGATAATTTCATCGATACGGTTTAGGAACTCCGGACGGAAAGCGCGCTTCATTTCCGCCATTACTTTTCCTTTCATATCTTTGTAGTCTTGCCCTTCTGCTTCTACTGTGAACCCTAAGTGCTTGCTTCGTTTTAATGTATCAGCACCTACGTTTGATGTCATAATTAAAATCGTATTACGGAAATCAACTGTACGGCCTTTTGAATCTGTTAAGCGTCCATCTTCTAACACTTGTAATAAAATGTTAAATACATCCGGATGCGCTTTTTCAATTTCGTCTAAAAGAACAACTGAGTAAGGTTTTCTTCTTACTTTTTCCGTTAACTGGCCGCCTTCTTCGTATCCAACATATCCTGGAGGTGAACCTACTAATCGGGAAGTAGAATGTTTCTCCATGTACTCAGACATATCGATACGAATCATTGCATCTTCATCCCCGAAGATTGACTCCGCTAATGCACGTGCAAGCTCTGTTTTACCAACCCCTGTTGGTCCTAAGAAAATGAATGAACCAATTGGACGTTTTGGATCTTTCAAGCCTGCTCTAGCACGGCGCACAGCTTTTGCCACTGCTTTTACCGCTTCTTCTTGCCCAATTACACGAGAGTGAAGAATCTCTTCCATGTTCAGCAGTCTTTCTGTCTCTTCCTGTGCCAGTTTAGAGACCGGTACACCCGTCCAGCTAGATACCACCATCGCAATATCTTCTACGGTTACAGCTGAGTTTTCTTTACCTTGCTGCTCTTTCCAAATTTTCTTTGTGTCTTCTAATTCTTCGCGTAGGCGTTGCTCTGTATCTCGTAAAGATGCTGCTTTTTCAAATTCTTGACTTTGAACAGACGCATCTTTTTCATTGCGTACTGATTCTAATTTTTGCTCTAATTCCTTTAAATTTGGCGGCGTTGTAAATGAACGTAAACGCACTTTTGAACCAGCTTCATCAATTAAATCGATTGCTTTATCCGGTAAGAAACGATCGGAAATGTAGCGATCTGATAGTTTCACCGCTTGCTCGATTGCCTCATCAGAAATAGATACTCGGTGATGCGCTTCATAACGGTCACGAAGCCCTTTTAAGATTTGAACAGACTCTTCCAACGTTGGTTCATCCACTTGAATTGGCTGGAAGCGACGCTCTAACGCTGCATCTTTTTCAATGTACTTTCTGTATTCATCTAAAGTCGTAGCACCGATACACTGAAGTTCTCCACGAGCAAGAGACGGTTTTAAAATATTAGAAGCATCGATAGCACCTTCTGCGCCACCAGCGCCAATTAATGTGTGTAACTCATCGATAAAGAGAATGATATTACCTGCTTGACGAATTTCATCCATTACTTTCTTCAAGCGATCTTCAAATTCTCCGCGGTATTTTGTACCAGCAACGACCGTTCCCATATCCAAAGTCATAACGCGTTTGTCACGTAAAATTTCTGGAACTTCATTGTTGACGATTTGCTGAGCCAAACCTTCAGCGATTGCCGTTTTACCGACACCTGGCTCCCCAATTAATACAGGATTGTTTTTTGTACGTCGGCTTAACACTTCAATAACACGCTGAATTTCTTTCCCACGTCCGATAACAGGGTCTAAGCTTCCTTCGCGCGCTACAACTGTTAAATCGCGTGCTAAGCTGTCTAGCGTAGGTGTATTAGCGTTTGAAGAGCCTCCGCCTTGATGACTTGAAGCAGCTTCATTACTACCTAATAAATGAAGCACTTGCTGACGAGCTTTATTTAGGCTGACACCTAAATTATTTAAAACGCGTGCTGCAACGCCTTCACCTTCACGAATTAAGCCTAGTAAGATATGTTCTGTTCCTACATAAGAATGACCAAGCTTTCGGGCTTCATCCATTGAAAGTTCAATGACTTTTTTCGCTCGAGGTGTATAATGAATGGTCTGCGTTAATTCTTGGCCTCTGCCAATTAATGCTTCCACTTCTTTTTGAATTTTTTCAGTGCTTAGGCCTAGAGCAGAAAGAGCTTTTGCTGCAATTCCTTCACCTTCACGAACGATACCTAATAAAATATGCTCCGTTCCAATGTTGTTGTGACCTAGGCGTAGTGCTTCTTCCTGTGCTAAAGCTAATACTTTTTGTGCGCGCTCTGTAAATCTACCAAACATCATATAATCGTCACCCTCCACGTTTAATTTGTGTTTTTATTTATAGTGAGACGTTCTCGAATTAAGGTGGCTCTTTTAATGTCACGTTCTTGAGGCTTTAGAGGACCTCCCGAATACTTTTGTAAAAAGCCTGGCTGCGTCATAATGATAAGTTCATTCAATATATTTTGACTCAGTCCTTTTATATACCCTAAATCGATTCCTAATCGAACATCTGATAAACATTGTGAAGCTTCTTTTGACTCAATAATACGGCTATTGGCCAATACTCCATATGAACGATACACTCGATCTTCTAACTCTACATGAGATGTTTTAAACAGCGCGTCTCTTGCAGAGTGCTCTTGTGTAATCAACTGCTGTACGACACTATTTAAATCTGCCACAATATCTTCTTCAGATTTCCCTAAGGTTATCTGATTAGAAATTTGAAAGATATTCCCTAAGGCTTCGCTACCTTCTCCATAAATTCCTCTCACCACTAAGCCAAGCTGGTTAATAGCGGGAATAATACGATGAATTTGACGGGTCATCACTAAAGCCGGCAGATGCATCATCACAGATGCACGTAGCCCAGTACCCACATTTGTGGGACAGCTGGTTAAATACCCTCTATTTTCATCAAACGCATAATCTACGTATTTCTCAATCCAATTATCTACTTTATTCGCTGTGCTTAAAGCTTCAGATAATTGAAGACCTGGAAATAAACATTGTATGCGTAAATGATCTTCTTCATTAACCATAATACTCAAATCTTCTTTTTCTGATAAAAAACAAGCTCCGTTGTTATCTCCTTCAGCCAAGTTAGGACTGATAAGATGCTTTTCAACCAACACTTGCTTTTGAAGAGGTTGTAATTCGTTCATCTTTAGTAAATGCAAATTCCACTGATTGGTGTTTTCACTTTTTTGAAAAACTTGCTCGAATACTCGAACCACTTCAACTGCTTGTTCTTTAGAAAAGAGAGTTGGAAAAAGATAATGAGTTAAATTTCGAGCCAGCCTGATTCGACTGCTTAGAACAATATCTGAATTCGAAGCTTCTTGACGCATCCAAGAGCTAACAGGCTGGGAAAAGAACAAATCCTGGGACATGAATTACGCTTCCTCCTCTCTCGATTCGTTCATCTTCTTTTCTAGTAACCGAATGTGATCTCGGAGTTCGGCTGCTTTCTCAAACTCCTCTTTTTCGATATACTCTTTTAAGTTCAATCTTAATGCCTGTAATTCCTTTTTTAAATGAAGATTACTTGCAATTCTTGCTGGTATTTTTCCATGATGCAGATAATTACCTCCATGCAGCCTCTTCAAGAAAGGAATAAGAGGTCGCTCGAATGTTTTGTAGCAATCTGCACATCCAAACCTGCCGATTTTAGCAAATTTTTGATATGTCATGCCACAAGTAGGACAAGAAAGAATCTCCTGACTTTGTTGCTTATAATTTTCAGTTACTGCTGGATCTAGGTTAAGTAGGCCAGCTAGTAAGTTATTGATTGAAAAACCTTGCTGATTTGAAAAAGAAAATGCATCTCCATTTTCTGAAGCGCATTGTTCACATACATGCATCTCCGTCTTTTCACCATTAATGATTTTTGTGAAGTGAAGAGTTGCAGGTCTCGTTTCACATTGCTGACAAATCATCCTGTCATCACTCCCTGTTCTAAATAAAATAGATCATGAGCTTATCGGTAGCGTAATGAATTAAGCATTGCTTTTAAAAGATTAGCCCTTAGCTCATCACGATAAGGAAGTTCAATATTAATAACTGAACGATTGATAACACTCAACATGATTTTTGCTTCTCGTTCTGTGATGACTTTTTCTTCAACTAACCTAATAATGACGTTTTCAGCACTTACTTGTGAAATTTCATTTTGAATCATCTCAATTACTTGCTGAAACAAATCCGCTGCATCATGCATTTTTACTTTTGCAATACGAATAAAACCGCCGCCGCCTCGCTTACTTTCTACAAGATAACCTCTCTCAACTGTAAAACGGGTATTGATAACGTAATTAATTTGCGACGGAACGCATTGAAATTTATCAGCAATCTCACTGCGCCTTATTTCAACAATTTCTCTTTCACTTAATTCAAGTACTTGTTTTAAATACTGTTCGATAATGTCAGAGATATTTGGCACACTGCCCCCTCCTTCTGACTTTGACTATATTTGACCTTAATTTAAATATAAAAGGAAACGAAAAAATTTTCAACTATGTACTATTAAAGTTTATTCTTTACTTTTATCGTTGCCACTAAAATTTATTTCAAAACCTGCAAATCGTGAATTTTATTGTCCTTACTATACTTTTTCATAAAACAAATAAATTGTAAACAAAAAAGGACTAGCTAAAATAGCTAGTCCTTTTTCAGGTGCCTGGCAACGTCCTACTCTCACAGGGACAAAGTCCCAACTACCATTGGCGCTAAAGAGCTTAACTTCCGTGTTCGGTATGGGAACGGGTGTGACCTCTTCGCTATCGCCACCAGACAAGAGATTGCTCTCTCAAAACTAGGTAACAGTTTGCTGAGTAAAGCTTACGCTTTTAAAAGTTTGGTTAAGTCCTCGATCGATTAGTATCAGTCAGCTACACATGTCGCCACGCTTCCACCTCTGACCTATCAACCTGATCATCTTTCAGGGATCTTACTAGCTTGCGCTATGGGAAATCTCATCTTGAGGGGGGCTTCATGCTTAGATGCTTTCAGCACTTATCCCGTCCACACATAGCTACCCAGCGATGCCTTTGGCAAGACAACTGGTACACCAGCGGTGTGTCCATCCCGGTCCTCTCGTACTAAGGACAGCTCCTCTCAAATTTCCTACGCCCACGACGGATAGGGACCGAACTGTCTCACGACGTTCTGAACCCAGCTCGCGTACCGCTTTAATGGGCGAACAGCCCAACCCTTGGGACCGACTACAGCCCCAGGATGCGATGAGCCGACATCGAGGTGCCAAACCTCCCCGTCGATGTGGACTCTTGGGGGAGAT